>JAYVXE010000001.1:0-2875 GCA_043785395.1 Burkholderiaceae bacterium
TGGGCCAAAAAGACGGTGTTCTCGAAGAGCGGCGAAGCCAAAAATGGACCGCTGCGGTCGATTTGCAGCCGGCGCTCCCCAAGTCCGACAGGCTGCTAGCGCCCGTCCAGTTCGCGGTGCCGCTTGAGCGTGACCCACTGTGGGCCAAAGCGCTTGGCCAGTTGCTCGACCAGGTAGACCGAGCGGTGTTGCCCGCCGGTGCAGCCAATCCCGACCGTGACGTAGCTGCGGTGGTCGCGCGCCATCAGCGGCAGCCAATGCATTAAGAACTGCGCAATGTGATCGCACATTTGTGCCACCTCGGCCTGCGCCTCTAAGAACGCAGCCACCGGTGCGTCGCGCCCGGTCAAGGCCCGCAGTTGCGGCTCGTAATGCGGGTTGGGGAGCATGCGGACGTCGAACACATAGTCAACGTCCACCGGAATGCCGCGCTTGAACGCAAACGACTGGAACACCAGCGTCAACTGACCCGCCTCCACCGCCACCAAGGTTTTGAGGTAGCCCTGCAACTGCGCGGCACGGATGAAGCTGGTGTCGATCACATGGGCCTGCTCGCGCAAATCGGCCAGCAACTCGCGTTCGAGCTCGATCGCTTGCACCAGCGCCCGCTGCTGGTCGGGCGGCTGGTCGGGCCGCTGCGTCAGCTCGTGGCTGGACAGGGGATGGCGGCGGCGCGACTCGGAATAGCGCCGCACCAGCGTGTCGGTGCTGGCGTCCAGGAACAGCGGTCGAATGGCCACGCCTTGGCTGCGCAACGCGCCCAGCTGCTGCGGCACCTGCGGCAGCGTGGTGGCGCTGCGCACGTCCATCGCAATCGCCAGCCGGCGGTTTTTGTCGGGCCGCTCCAGCGCGATGAAGGGCTGGAGCAACTCGGGTGGCAGGTTGTCGACACAGTAGTAGCCGGCGTCTTCCAGCGCGTGCAGCGCAACCGACTTGCCCGAACCCGACATGCCGGTGATGAGGACGATCTCCGAGCTCATGCTGTCTTCCTTGCCCTGAGCGGCTGCGGCGTGTTTGCGGCCGACTTCAGTAGCGCCGGGGCGGCACCGGCACCGAGCATTTCGTGCGCATGCGCCAAGCTGGTCACCGACATTGGAACGCCCCCCAGCATGCGTGCGATTTCATCGGCCCGTTGGGCCCCCAACACGCAGGCCACATCGCTGCTGACGGTGTTGTCAGCCTGTTGTTTGGAGACCAGCCAATGCTGGTCAGCGCAGGCCGCAACCTGCGGCAAGTGGGTCACGGCCAGCACTTGGCGGTCGCGCCCGAGCTGCTGCATCAAGCGGCCCACGGTGTGCGCAACCGCGCCGCCAACCCCAGCGTCAATCTCGTCAAAAATCAAGGTCTGTGCGCTGCCCAGTTGGCTGGTGGTGACGGCAATGGCCAAGGCGATGCGCGACAGCTCGCCTCCCGAGGCCACCTTGGCAACCGGACGCGGTGTGCTGCCGGCGTGGCCTGCGACCAAAAATTCGACATCGTCCAGCCCGTCGGCCATGGCTTGCTGTGCTTTGTGCAAGGCCACCACAAAGCTGCCGCCGTCCATGCCCAGGCCTTGCATCGCCTTGGTAATGGCGCTTGAGAGCTGTGGGGCCGCCTTGGCGCGTGCCAGCGAGACCGCCTGCGCCTGCGCTTGGTAGGCCAAGCCCGCAGCCTGCTCGGCGCCCTCAAGGGCCGCGGTGTCAGCGGCGGCGTCCAGACGTTCCAGCTCTTGCCTCCAGCCCACCAGCAGCGCCGACAAATCAGCGGGGGGGCGCTTGTAGCGCCGCGCCAGCGAAATCCACAAGCCCAGCCGGTCGTCAAGCGCGGTCAGCGTGGCCGGGCTGTACGGCTCGCGCTCGGTCTGGCGCAAGTAGCTGTGCAGCGAATGCGCTGCGTCCTCGGCCTGCGCCAGGCTCGATGCCAGCACCTCGCAGACAGCGTTAAATTCTGCTTCGTGCTGCACTTGCTGGTGCAGCGCAGCATGCGCCTGGGTCAAGGCCGAGACCGCCTTGCCGTCGTCTTGCAGCGCCGCCAGCGCGGTTTGCACCGCCTCTTGCAAGGCCTGGGCGTGCGACAGGCGGCGGTGCTGGGCATTCAAGTCGTCCCACTCACAGACCGTGGGAGCCAGTTTGTCGAGCTCAGCGATTTGCCACACCAGGCGCTCGCGCTCGCGCAGCAAGGAGTCTTGCAAGGCGCGCGCCTGGGTCAGGGTTTTTTGGCTCTCGCGCCAAACCGTCCAAAGCCGCTCCAGCGGCTGCAGGTCGAGCCCGGCATAGGCGTCCAGCAGGCCTCGCACCGAATCCGCCTGGGTCAGGCTTTGCCAGGCATGCTGGCCGTGGATGTCAAGCAGCTGGCGGCCCAGCTCACGCAACTGGGCGGCGGTGGCGGCGCTGCCGTTGATCCAGGCCCGGCTCTTGCCGTGGCGGTCCACCGTGCGCCGCAGCAGCAACTCGGGCCGTCCCGCCTCTCCTGCCGGCAGCTCAAAACCAGCCTGCGCCAGCCAGTCGCCAAGGCCTTGGTCGGGCAGTGTCGGGCCATCAAAAGCGGCGCTCACCTCGCAGCGCAGCGCACCTTCACGCACCATGCCGACGTCGGCGCGTGCGCCCAGCGCCAGTTGCAGCGCATCGATCAAGATCGACTTGCCGGCCCCGGTCTCCCCGGTCAGCACGGTAAAACCTGGCGCGAAGTCCAGCTCCAGCGCAGGCACGATGACGAAATCCCGCAAACTCAAGTGCTTCAGCGCCATGCTTAAGACCCTCCGGTATTCCACTGCAATTTTTTGCGCAGCGTGTCGAAATAACTCCAGCCCAAGGGGTGCAAAAACAGCACCCGGTGCGCTGAGCGCTGCACCACAATCCGATCCCCAAGCTGCAAGGACGCCAGCGACTGCATGTCA
>JAYVXE010000002.1:0-2874 GCA_043785395.1 Burkholderiaceae bacterium
CGAGTGTTTTGTCCATTTTGAATTTGCCCGCCGCACGGGCCTGGGCTTTTTGCCGGCCCATGGCGGCGTGAAAACCGGCCTCGTCCAGCAGCAGTCCGCGCTCGCGGCAGACATCGGCGCAGAGGTCGAGCGGGAAGCCGTAGGTGTCGTGCAGCTTGAAGGCGACATCGCCTGGCAGCACCGTGCTGCCGTCGGCCAGGGCGTTGTCCAAAATTTCCATGCCGTTGGCAAGCGTCTCGAAAAACCGCTCTTCTTCGGTTTTGAGAACGCTGATGATGCGTTTTTCGTCCATGACCAGCTTGGGGTAGGCCGCGCCCATTTGCGCCACCACATCAGGCACCAGTTTGTGGAAAAAGGGCTTGCTTTGTCCCAGCAAATAGCCGTGGCGCACAGCGCGGCGGATGATGCGGCGCTGCACGTAGCCACGGCCTTCGTTGCCTGGGAGCACGCCGTCGGCGACCAAAAAAGCGGTGGCCCGGATGTGGTCGGCAATCACACGCAGGCTTTTGTGGCCGATGTCGCTCTCGCCGGTCTCGCGGGCGGCGGCGCGCACCAGCGCCTCAAACAAATCAATCTCGTAGTTGCTGTGCTTGTGCTGCAAGATTGCCGCCAGCCGCTCCAGGCCCATGCCGGTGTCCACGCAGGGCGCGGGCAGTGGGCGCAGGCTGCCGTCGGCCTGCATGTCGAATTGCATGAAGACGTTGTTCCAGATTTCGATGTAACGGTCGCCGTCCTCGTCGGGGCTGCCGGGCGGGCCACCGGCGATGTCCGGGCCGTGGTCGTAGAAGATTTCGCTGCACGGCCCGCAAGGCCCCGTATCGGCCATCATCCAAAAGTTGTCACTGGCGTATTTGCCGCCCTTGTTGTCGCCAATGCGCACGACGCGCTCGGGCGGCAGGCCGATCTCCTTGGTCCAGATGTCATAGGCCTCGTCATCGTCGATATAGACCGTGGCCCAGAGTTTTTCAGCCGGCAGTTGGTAGACCTCGGTCAGAAGCTCCCAGGCCCAGTGCAGTGACTCGCGCTTGAAATAGTCGCCAAAGCTCCAGTTGCCCAGCATCTCGAAGAAGGTGTGGTGGCGTGCGGTATAGCCAACGTTTTCCAAGTCGTTGTGCTTGCCACCGGCACGCAGGCAGGCCTGCACCGACGTTGCGCGCACATAGGGGCGTTGGTCTAGGCCCAGGAACACGTCCTTGAACTGCACCATGCCGGAGTTGGTGAACATCAGTGTCGGGTCGTTGCCTGGCACCAGCGAGCTGCTGGGCACCACGGTGTGGCCCTTGGCGGCAAAGAAGTCGAGGAAGGTCTTGCGGATATCGGCGACGGTGGTGGTCATGGTGTTCAATGGGTGGGGCGGACAGGGGGCCGGGTTGGACGCAGGTTGGTGCGGCGGTATGCCGGCGGTATGTGGCGTGGTGCGGCGATGTGCAGCGATGTGCGTGGGGCGAATGGGCGCTGATTTTAGGATAGATCGCGCGTTGCGCTGGCGGGACTTCAAGCGCCGAGCCGCTACCATGGCGCCATGAACTCCGCTCTGACCGACCTGATCCACCACGCCTACACACCGCCCGAGGGTTTTGCCGCGCCACAGCCCGGCATCTTCAAGGCCTCTACCGTGATTTTTCCCAACACTGCGGCCATGCGCTCGCGCAGTTGGCAGAACAAGGACGGCTACACCTACGGCCTGCATGGCACGCCGACCACGTTCTTGTTGGAAGAGCGTTTGTGCGCGCTGGAGGGGGGCAGCGGCTGTGTGCTGCTGCCCAGTGGGCTGGCGGCGATTGCCTGCGTCAACTTGGCGCTGCTGCAAACGGGCGATGAAGTGCTGCTGCCCGACAACGTTTACGGCCCTGGCAAGGAGCTGGCGCAGGTTGAGTTGGCTGCTTATGGCATCCGCCACCAGCTCTACGATCCGCTGCGCCCCGGTGATTTGGCGGCCCGCATTTCTGCGCAGACCAAGCTCGTTTGGCTGGAGGCGGCGGGCTCGGTGACGATGGAGTTTCCCGATTTGCCGGCCTTGGCGCAAATTTGCCGCGACCGGGGCGTGCTCACTGCGCTTGACAACACCTGGGGCGCGGGGCTGGCGTTTTGCGCCTTCGATTTTGGTGCTGGACTGGGGGCCGATATTTCGGTGCAGGCACTGACCAAGTACCCGAGCGGCGGCGGCGATGTGCTGATGGGCAGCATCATCAGCCGCGACCCGGCGCTGCACCAACGCATCAAGCTCAGCCATGGGCGCTTGGGCCTGGGCGTGGCCGCCAATGACGCTGAAACGCTGTTGCGCTCCCTGCCCAGCATTGCGCTGCGCTACCGGGCCCACGACGAGGCGGCGCGGCTGTTGGCGCGCTGGCTGGCGCAGCGGCCTGAAGTTGCCCAAGTGCTGCACCCGGCGTTGGAAGGCGCGCCTGGCCATGCCCATTGGCGTGCGCTGTGCCAGAGGCAAGGCCAGGACTGGGCGGCCGGCCTGTTCTCGGTGCTGTTCGACGCCCGTTACAGCCCGGCCCAGGTTGATTTGTTTTGCGATCAGCTGCGCCTGTTCAAGCTCGGCTACTCCTGGGGCGGCCCGATCAGCCTGGTTGTGCCCTACAGGCTGTCGGGCATGCGGGATGGCTGGCCCAGCCACCTTGCGCGCGGCACGCTGGTGCGCTTCAGTGTCGGGCTGGAGTCGGTGGCCGATTTGCAAGCCGACTTGGGGCAGGCGCTGGCGCAGTTGACGGGCTGAGCCGCCAGAGGATCGGCGGGCTGGACGCGTGGGCCGCCAGCCAACCGACGCAGTCCATGATCCTAGAAACCGCAGTTGACCGCTTGTTTTCTTCTGGAGCGCCGCATGGATATTGGATTTTTCTGCTTCGATCACGTTCACCTCTTGGGTGA
>JAYVXE010000003.1:0-2870 GCA_043785395.1 Burkholderiaceae bacterium
TGCCCAGGGCATTACGCATGTGGTGCGCGGCGAAGACCTGGCCGACAACACGGCGCGCCAAATTTTGCTGCAACGCGCCCTCGGCCTGCCAACGCCGCACTACCTGCACACGCCCTTGGTACGGGCCGCCAATGGCGAAAAACTGTCCAAGCAAAATGCAGCGCCGCCGCTGGACTTGGCCGACCCACAGGCCGCCCTCCAGCAGGCCGCGCAAGCCCTGGGCCTGCCGCCACCGGCCAAGCCCGGCATCGAAGCTGCGCTGGCGCACTGGACCGCCGCCTGGCGCGTGCGTTGGCCACTGAACCACTGAACCACTGAGCCCAAGGCCGGGCCTGTCCTTTGTTTGACAGCCCCAAGCGCGCGCAGCGCCTACAGTCAAACGTCAAATGCCCACGCCCCCATTCCAACCAGGAGCCCCTATGCACACAGCCAGCCCCAGCGCCATTCCAGCCGCGTTGCGCGAGCACATTTCCGAAGAAGAATGGCAGCTCCGCGTCACCCTGGCCGCCTGCTACCGGCTGGTTGCGCTGTACGGCTGGAGTGACCTGATCTTCACCCACATCAGCGCCCGCGTTCCCGGCCCCGAACACCATTTTTTGATCAATCCTTACGGGCTGATGTTTGACGAAATCACCGCCAGCAGCCTGCTCAAAGTGGACATGCAATGCCAGCAAATGACACCTTCACCCTACCCGGTGAATCCGGCTGGCTTCGTCATCCACAGCGCCATCCACGCAGCCCGCGACAACGTGCAATGCGTGCTGCACACCCATACCCGCGCCGGCGTGGCGGTCAGTGCACAGCAAGCCGGGCTGCTGCCGATCAGCCAGCAATCGACCTTTGTGCTGGCCTCGCTCGCCTACCATGACTACGAAGGCGTGGCCTTTCGCGACGCCGAAAAACCGCGCCTGCAAGCCGACCTGGGCCAGGCCAATTTTTTGATGCTGCGCAACCACGGCCTGCTGACCTGCGGCAAAACCATTGCCGACGCCTTTTTGTCGATGTACACCTTCGAGATGGCCTGCAAAATCCAAATCGACGCCCAAGCCGGCGGCGGCCCACTCACCACCGTTGCGCCCGACATCCTGAGCGGCGTCGCGCACGCCATGCGGGTTCAAACCAACAACAGCGGCGGCGCCTTCGTCTGGCCCGCCCTGCTGCGCAAGCTCGACCGCATCGACCCCAGCTACCAACAGTAAGGCCCAGCGCAGCATGTGGCGCGCTGGGGGCCAGCCAGCCAGCCGGCCTCCTCCTTACAATCACGCCCGTGATTGCCCCCTCCATCCCCCCCTCCATCCCGCCTGCCAACGCCTCGCCCGGCCAAGCGCCCAGCGACGTTAGCCATCCCAAGACCATCCAAAGCTTTGTGCGCCGCGCCGGGCGTACCACCAGCGGCCAAAGCAAGGCCTTGGACACACTGGGGCCGCAGTTTGTGCTGCCCTACCGCCCCGGCTGGCTTGACTTTTACGCCTGCTTTGGCCGCCATGCGCCCACCGTGCTGGAGATTGGCTTTGGCATGGGCGAGGCCAGCGCCCAGATTGCCGCCGCCCTGCCCGAGACCAACTTCCTGGGCTGCGAAGTGCACCAACCCGGCGTAGGCGCCTTGCTCAAACGCATCGGCGAAAACGGTCTTGGCAACATCCGCATCCTGGCGCACGACGCGGTCGAGGTGATCGACCACATGCTGGCCCCGGCCAGCCTGGCCGGCATCCACATCTTCTTCCCCGACCCTTGGCACAAAAGCCGCCACAACAAGCGCCGCCTGGTGCAAGCGCCGCTGGTCGCCAAACTCGCCAGCCGCTTGCAGCCCGGCGGCTACCTGCACTGCGCCACCGACTGGCAGCCCTATGCCGCGCAAATGCTCGAAGTGCTAAGCGCCGAGCCGCTGCTGCACAACAGCAGCAGCCAGGCCGACGGCTACGCGCTGCGCCCAGCCTACCGCCCGCTGACCAAGTTTGAGAACCGAGGCCTGCGCCTAGGCCACGGCGTATGGGATTTGGTGTTCTGCCGGCGCGCGGACAGCCTCAACCCGCAGGGAGAAGGCAAAGGCCAGGAGCAGGCGTAAGGCCAGAAATAAAGCCACCGGGATTGCGCCAACGCAGGCTGCGGCTACCATCCCGGTCTGTTCTACCTCTCAGGCCCCTGCCATGCTCTACGCCACGCTCCAGCTCGTTCACCTTTTGTCGCTCACCGTTTGGCTCGGTGGCATGGTGTTTGCGTTCTTCTTTCTGCGCCCCGCCACCCAACTGCTAGAGCCCGCAGTACGCGTGCGGCTGATGTACGACCTGCTGCGGCGCTTCTTCAACGCCGTGCTGCTGGCAATCGTGCTGGTACTGGGATCGGGCCTGTGGATGATTGGCAACATCGCACGTGCCGCTGCCGCGTCGGGCGGGCGCTTTGCCATGCCCTGGTCGTGGACCGCGATGGCAACGCTGGGCTTGGTGATGATGGCCATCTTTGGCCACATCCGCTTTGCCGCCTTCCGGCGCCTGCAACGCGCCAACAAAACCAGCGACTGGGCCGCAGGCGGCCAAGCACTGACCCAGATCCGCAGCCTGGTCGGACTGAACCTGGCACTCGGCGCACTGACCATGGCCGTGGCCGTGCTAGGCGGCTAGTGATTTGAAATCCTCCGATTCGCAATCAGCGCCTTTCCTGGCGCAGATTATTGGCAAATGACCGGGTGGTCAGACTCACATTGATAGGAATTACGCAAAACGCGCCGAAATTTCGCATTGTGAAAGTCAAACCTCTCTCAGTGCCATCCTCACCGCGTCGCTCATCGCCTGCGGCGTGCCCAGGTGGTTGCTGTGGATGTACAGGGTGCGCGCTCGTCCGCTGCCGTTGTCCGGGTTGCCTGCGCTTTCCAG
>JAYVXE010000004.1:0-9370 GCA_043785395.1 Burkholderiaceae bacterium
CCGAACGATGAAACCGCGCCGCGAGACGAGCGCGCCGCTTCCAGTGCACCCGTGGATCTGGCTCTGCCAGGCCACCGGGTGCGCCCCCTTGAGGGGGTAGCGCCACAGGCGCTTCGGGGGTGGTCTAAGTTCACCAGGCCACCGGGTGCGCCCCCTTGAGGGGGCGAGCGCCGCAGGCGCTTCGGGGATGTTTCACGTTAAAGAAGTCATAAAAAATAATATCTGTGCTACCACGCGTGCAAGGCATTGTCGGGGAAGCTGCCCTGCTTGACCGCTTGCACATAGGCGGCGATGGCACCGTGGACGCTGTGGGTGTCTTGCATGAAGTTGCGCACAAACTTGGGCAGCCGGCCCAGGCCGAGTCCCAGCAAGTCGTGCAGTACCAGCACCTGCCCGGCTGTGCCGTTGCCAGCGCCGATGCCGATGGTGTGGCAATGCGCCAGCTCGGCGCTGAGCTCGGTGGCCAACGCGGCCGGCACCATCTCTAGCACCAGCATGCTGGCGCCGGCGTTTTGCAGCTCGCGCGCTTGCAGGTGCAAGGTGTGCGCGGCGTGCTCGTTCTTGCCCTGCACGCGGTAGCCGCCGAGCGCGTGCACGGTCTGCGGCGTCAGCCCCAGGTGGGCGCAGACGGGCACGCCGCGCTGGACCAAAAACTCCACCGTCGGCGCCGTCCAGCCGCCGCCTTCGAGCTTGACCATGTGCGCACCGGCTTGCATCAGTTGGTTTGCGCTGCGCAGCGCCTGCTCGCGGCTCTCGCTGTAGCTGCCGTAGGGCAGGTCGGCCAGCAGCCAGGCAGTGCCCTGCACCCGTTGCAGGCCACGGGCCACGCATTCGGTGTGGTAGACCATGTCGGCCAGCGTCACGCCGACGGTGCTGGGCCGGCCTTGGCAGACCATGCCGAGCGAGTCGCCGACCAAGATGCACTCAACCCCGGCGGCGTCGGCGACGGCGGCAAAGGTGGCGTCATAGGCCGTCAGCATGGTGATTTTTTCACCCGCCTCGTGCATCTGCTGCAAGCGCGGCAGGCTGACCGGGCGCCGCTGCGGCACAGTCGCGGTGGCGGGCAGGGTTCCGTAAGGGGTGCTGGCGGCGGTTGGGGTAGACGGCATAGGTGTGTGGAGTTGCTAAAGCCCAAGGAGGTGCAAGTCTAGTAGGACTTGCGCAAAACTGTTTTGGCGCCGCGCTTTTTCCTGGTCGCCATGGCAATTTGGCCTGCGTCTACGGCTTGTGCCTGCGTCGGCGTGCGCGCACCCCGGCGCTCGGCCGTTGCGATGCGGCTATGCTTGCGGCCATGAAAAATGCTACCCCTGTTTGGAGTGACGCGGTACTGGCAGCTTTGGCCAGTGCCGATGTGGCGCGGGCACTGGAAGAAGATGTTGGCAGCGGTGATTTGACGGCCAGCCTGGTGCCACCGACGCGCCGTGCGCAGGCCCGGATTACGGCCCGCGAGAGCGCTGTTTTATGCGGTACGCCCTGGGTCGAGGCCTGCGTGCAGGCGCTCGACCCCAGCGCCCGCTGCCATTGGTTGGTGGCCGAGGGCAAGCGCTGTGCGCCCGGCCAGCGGGTGCTGGAGATCGAGGGCCTGGCGCGGGCGCTGCTTAGCGCGGAGCGCACGGCGCTGAATTTTTTGCAATTGTTGAGCGCGGTTGCCACCAAGACGGCCGCCCATGTGGCCGTGCTGGAAGGGCTGAAGGTCGACCTGGTGGACACCCGCAAAACCCTGCCGGGGCTGCGGCTGGCGCAAAAATACGCGGTCCACGTAGGCGGCGGGCGCAACCACCGGATTGGCCTGCACGACGCGGTGCTGATCAAGGAAAACCACATTGCCGCCGCCGGCGGGGTGCGCGCCGTGCTGCACGCGGCGCGGGCGCTGGCAGTGCAGGCCGACTTTATCGAAATCGAGGTGGAAACCCTGGGCCAGCTCGACGAGGCCTTGGCCGCCGGTGCGCGCATGGTGCTGCTCGACAACATGAGCTTGCCCCTGCTGCGCGAGGCGGTGCGGCGCAACGCTGGGCGGGCGGTGCTAGAGATCTCGGGCGGCGTCGGCCTGGAGCGCCTGCGCGAGCTGGCCGAGACCGGTGTTGACCGGATATCGGTCGGCGCGCTGACCAAGGACATCAAGGCTGTTGACTTTTCGATGCGCCTGCAGGAGGTGGCGTGAACCGGCCATCGGCCCATTCGTCCAGCCTGGGGGTGCCGTGCAGCACCGGCGCCGCCTGGGCGCGGCTGCCGACGCCGCCGACGCAGGCCGAGCGCTTGGCGCAGAAGGCGCGGATCCGTCACCTGCTGCAAGCGCGTCGCGCCGTGCTGGTGGCGCACTTCTACGTCGACCCCGATGTGCAAGACCTGGCCGAGGAGAGCGGCGGCATCGTCAGTGACTCGCTGGAGATGGCGCGTTTTGGCCGCGACCATCCGGCCTCAACCCTGGTGGTTGCGGGCGTGCGCTTCATGGGCGAGACGGCCAAGATTCTGTCGCCCCAGAAAACCGTGCTGATGCCCGATCTGGACGCCACCTGCTCGCTCGACCTGGGCTGCCCGCTGGACGCTTTCAGCGCCTTTTGCGACCAGCATCCCGAGCGCACCGTGGTGGTCTACGCCAACACCAGCGCCGCCGTCAAGGCGCGTGCCGACTGGCTCGTGACCTCGGGCTGTGCGCTCGACGTGGTGCGTGCGCTGAAAGAGCAGGGGCAGAAAATACTCTGGGCACCGGACCGCCACCTGGGCGCCTACATCCAGCGCGAGACCGGTGCCGACATGGTCTTGTGGAATGGTGCCTGCATCGTCCATGACGAGTTCAAAGCGGCCGAGCTGGCGGCCCTGAAACAAGAACAGCCACAGGCGCTGGTGCTGGCCCATCCCGAATCCCCCGCCGAAGTGCTGGCGCTGGCCGACATGGTCGGCTCGACCGCCGCCATCTTGCAGGCGGCCAGCCAAAGCCCGGCCCGCAGCTTCATTGTTGCCACCGACAGCGGCATGCTGCACCAGCTGCGGCGGCGCAACCCTGGCAAAATTTTCATGGAAGCGCCCACCGCCGGGCAAAGCGCCACCTGCAAGAGCTGCGCCCAATGCCCGTGGATGGCGATGAACAGCCTGGCCGGCGTGGCCCAAGTGCTGGAGCGCGGGCACAACGAAGTCCACATCGACCCCGCCTTGGGGCTGCGCGCGCGCTTGCCGATTGACCGCATGCTGGCCTTCACGGCGGCACTGAAAAACGGCAGCCCACGTGTTGCTGCGCTGGTGCCGCATCTCGGCGCAGTGTGAGGTCGGCGGCCAGCCACGGGCGGCATAGCTTCCTAAAGGCTGAAAAATGGCTTTTTTCACTATTTAATAGCTGGTAGCGCATTGTTTTAAATTATTTCAATAATTAAATTATCTTAAATCTAATATCAGAAAAAGATTCAAGCTATCAAATTGAAGTAAAAACGCTGAAAAGCATTTTCAGCTGCCGATCTGCCCATACCCGCCATGGCCACTGCCTTGCCCCCCATCACCGCCCGCATTGACTTCGCCGACCCGCAGGATGCCGCCGCGCCGCGCCTGCGCCATGCCTTTGGCCAACCGCGCCAAGTGCTGGTGGCGCAGCAGGCCGCGCAGCTGCGCCCACTGTTGGACGCGCTCGAAGCGGCGGTGGCGCAGGGCGCCTGGGCCGTGGGCTACCTGTGCTACGAAGCCGCAGCCGCCTTTGACCCGGCGCTGACCGTGCACGCCGTCGATACCTTGGACAGCGCCGATGGCCCACTGGCCTGGTTTGCGCTCTACGACCAGGCCCTGCCCTGGCCCGACAGCGCAGCCGAAGGGGCCGACGTGCGCGTCGATTGGCGCGCCAGCTGTGAGCGCCCGGCCTTTGACGCCGCCTTCGCGCAGATCCAGCAAGCGATTGCAGCGGGCGCGCTCTACCAGGTGAACTTCACCGCGCCGCTGCTCGGGACTTGGTCCCAGCCAGGCGCGGCAGCGGTGGACGCCGCCGCCCTCTTTGCCGCCTTGCAGCGCGCCCAGCCGGGTGGCTACGCGGCCCTGATCGACACCGGGGCGCAGCAGCTGATGTCGGTCTCGCCCGAGCTGTTTTTTGACTGGCATGGCGGCCAGCTGTTAACGCGCCCGATGAAAGGCACGGCCGCCCGTGGTGCGACGCCGCAGGCCGATGCGGCGCAGGCCGCCGCACTGCGCGCATCGGCCAAAGAGCGGGCCGAAAACGTCATGGTGGTCGACTTGCTGCGCAACGACTTATCGCGCATTGCCGAGCCCTTTAGCGTGCGGGTCGAGCAGCTCTTCCAAACCCAGGCCCTGCCCAGCGTCTGGCAAATGACCAGCGACGTGCGGGCCCGCAGCCGCGCCGGCGTGCGCCTGGCCGATGTGTTCCAGGCCCTGTTTCCCTGCGGCTCGGTCACCGGCGCGCCCAAGGCCAGCGCCATGCAGCTGATCCACCAGCTAGAGCCGGGCCCGCGCGGCGTCTACTGCGGCGCCATCGGCTTGGTCCAGCCAGCCCGCGACGGCGGCATCCGCGCCACCTTCAACGTCCCGATCCGCACCGTCAGCAGCCGCGCCGATGGCCTGCGCTGCGGCATTGGCAGCGGCATCACGGCCGACGCCAGCGCCGCTGGCGAGTGGCAGGAATGGCGCAACAAGCGCGCCTTTGTCGAGCGTGCCAGCAGCCCGTTCGAGCTGCTCGAAACCCTGGCGCTGGTGCAAGGTGCGCTGCGCAATGCGCCGTTGCACCTGCAGCGCATGGGCCGTGCGGCCGCGCATTTTGGCTACCCCTGGAGCCTGACCGAGGCGCGCGAGAAGTTGCAGCAACTGGTGTGCGACCGGCCCCTGGGCCGCTGGCGGGTGCGCCTGCTGTGCCCGCGCCAAGGCCCGCTGCAAGTCCAGGCCTTCGCCTTGGAAGACCCACCGAGCCAGGTTTGCCTGCAATTGGCCACGCGTCCGATCGAGGACACGCAGAGCGAATTCGTGCGCTTCAAGACCACGCGGCGCAGCCATTACGACGCTTTTGCGCCGCAGACGCCCGGCGTGTTCGACACCGTTTTATGGAACACCGAGGGCGAGATCACCGAATGCACACGCGGCAACCTGCTGCTGCGCCTCGATGGTCGCTGGCTGACCCCGGCCCTGGCGTGTGGCCTGCTGCCCGGCGTGGCACGGGCGCAGGCCTTGCGCAGCGGCCAAGTGGCCGAGGCCGTGCTGCGGCTAGAGGACTTGGCGCGGGTTGACGGCTGGGTGTTCTTGAACAGCTTGCGCGGCCAGCTGCCAGCGCAGCTGCTGCCCTGAGCTGGGTGGCGGCCAAGCTGTGTGGGTCAGTGGCTTAGCAAGGGATAAAGCGATGCGACAAGTGCCAGCGCGGCACAGGTGTTAAAGATGCGCAAAAACGTCGGCTGTTGCAGGTAACGGCGCATGCTGCTCCCAAACAGCGCCCAGGAACAGACGCTGGGCAGGTTGATAGCGCCCATCACACCGACCAGCGCCAGCAACAGCCACAGCGAATGCCCGGCGGGCAAGTAGGTGGTGATGGCAGCCAGCGCCATCACCCAGGCCTTGGGGTTGACCCATTGAAAGGCCATCGCGGCGATCAAACGCATGGGCCTGGCCTGCTTGGTCTGGCCGGAGTCGGGTGCTGCGCCCGTGGTCGGGCTGCTGCGGAAAATCATCCAGGCGATGTACAGCATGTAGCTTGCGCCCGCATAGCGCATCAGCGTGTAGAGCAGGGGGTAGCGCGCAAACACTGCGCCCAGGCCCAAACCCATCAGCAAAATCATCAGGCAAACGCCCAGCGTCACACCCGCAGTGTGGGGCAGCGAACGCGCAAAACCGAAGTTCACGCCCGACGCCAGCAGCATGGTGTTGTTGGGGCCGGGGGTGATCGAGCTGACGAAGGCGAAAAGGGCAAAAGCCAGCCAGGTCTCGGCGCTCATGGTGATGGCCCGTCTTGGGCGGCAGGCTGCCCGGCGAGGGCGTCGAGCGCGTGGAAGCTGTTGTCGTAGACGCCGGGCTCGAAAATGAAAGCTGCTGAGTACATGGCTTGCCTCTGTGGATGGGCGTGGGACGGGTTTCAGGCGGTTGCGGGGCGCAACGTGGCGCTTGGCTGCGCCAGCCGTTTGCCAATCACCACCGTGGCCACCACCGCAGCGGCAAACCCCAGCGTGACCAGGTCGAGTGGTTCGCCCAGCAGCGGGATGGAGGCCAGGATCGATAAAAACGGTTGCAGCAGCTGCGTTTGGCTGACCCGCAGCGCGCCGCCCAGGGCCAGGCCTCGGTACCAGGCAAAGAAGCCGATCCACATCGAGAACACGCCGACGTAGACAAAACCGACCCAGGCCGAGCTGGCAATCGGCTGGGTGGGCCACAGCAGCACGGTGGCGGGCAAGGTGACGGGCAGGGCTATCACACAGACCCAGCAGATCACCCGCTCGGCGCCGAGTGCGGGGGTGAGCTTGGCGCCATAGATGTAGCCAAAAGCCGCCGCAACCACGGCGCCAAGCAGCAGCAGGTCGGCCCATTCAAAGCCAAAACCACCTCCGTGTTGCTGCGCCCGCAGCACCGAAAAAACCAGCACCAGCAGGCTGCCGATGGCGGCGCACACCCAAAAGCCTAGCCGGGCGCGCTGGTGCAGCACCCAGGCGGCGACCACCGCCGACATCAGCGGCAGCAGTGCCGTGATGACGGCTGCATGGCTGGCCGTGACCACACGCAAGGCATAGGCCAGCAGCAGCGGGTAGCCCACGGCATTGCCCAGCACCACCATGCCCAGCGGTCTCCATTGGTGGGGTTGCGGGCGGGGGGAGCGGGTGGCCAGCAGGAAGATGGCTGACAGCAGCCCGGCCAGCGCGGCCCGCCCCAGCGTGACGAACCAGGGCGACAACTGCGGCGCGGCTGTGGTGCCGGTGGCCATGCGTGTCATGGGCAGGGTGATGGCAAAAATCGCCACGCCCAGTACGCCCAGCCACATGCCGAGGGCCTCGTCTTTGAGCTTCATATTTTCAGCATCCAGTAGGCGGTGAGCACCAGTACGGCGGCCATGCAACGGTTGAACCACAGCAGGCGTTGGCCCTGGGCCAGCCAGTCGCGCAACACGGCGCCCACCAGGGCGTAGAGGAAGTTGCTGGCAAAGGCATAGACCAGCATCACTGGGGCGACGATGGCCAGGCGCTGCAAGGCATTGGGCTGGCCGGCAATCCAGCCCGCCACCAAGGTCAGCGCCAGCAGCCAGGCCTTGATGTTCACGAACTGCAACGCCACGCCCTGGCGAAACCCAATCTGCAGCGTGCCGCCGGCCGCAACGCCCAGCGTGGCGCTGCCCGACAGCTTCCAGGCCAGCCACAGCAGGTAGGCCACCCCCACAGCCTTGATGCCGCCACGCAGCACCGGCGCGGCCACCACCAGCGCACCCACACCCGCCGCACACAGCAACAGCAACAGGCTCCAACCCACCGGCACGGCCACCACAAAACGCATGGCGTGCCGCAGGCCGCCATTGGCCGCGAGGGCGGTGGAAAGTGTGGTGTTGGGGCCGGGAGAAAAGCTCATCGCCGTTGCCAGCACCAGCAGTGCAGTGAATTCTTGCCAAGTCATGGTGTCTACTTTAAAGTCTTATCCGCTACAGAGACAATACAGATGATCGGACAAAAAAATGATCTGTATTGGAGTTTTGACTGGCACAGATGCCCAGGCTGCTGGGCACTTACTGGGCCAGGACTTACGCAAAATTGTCCTGGCTAGGCATTTTTCCGCAGACAGTACATCTTCGTACGGCTGGTCAAAAAAACGACGCCAGGGCGGTTTTGCGTAAATCCTATGGATGCTATCTATGCTCACTCGGACCTCTTCCCAATCCCTGACCAACCAGCTCGCCGAGCGTTTTGCCACGCGTATCCGCGACCGCCTGCTGCTGCCCGGCGCACGCCTGCCCTCGGTGCGCGAATGTGCGCGCCAGCAGGGCGTGAGCCCCTATACGGTGGTGGCCGCCTACGACCAATTGTTGGCGCAAGGCCTGGTGGAGGCGCGCAAGCAGCGTGGTTTTTTTGTGCGTGATTTTATGCAAAATATGCCTGTAGCACATAGTGGGTATGCGCAAGCAGCTATTAAAAGTATAGCAAATGAAGGCGCGTCTACCACCGCTCGCAGCGCGGCTTTGGGTGAAGCTGTGCTGGGCCGAGGCTCACAGATCAATGCCACGGCGCTGATCCGGGGCATGTTCCACCAGGCATCGGCCAAACCCCAGCCCGGCGCGGGTGTGTTTCCGCCCGACTGGTTGGAGACCACGTTCATGGCCGCCGCTGTGCGCCGGGTGACCAGCAGCCGCATGCTGCAAGAGCATTCGCTCAAATACGGCGAGCCGATGGGTGACCCGGCCCTGCGCGAGGCGCTGGCGCAGCGGCTGGCCACAATCCAGATTGCCGCCACGCCGCAGCAAATCATCACCACGGTGGGGGCCACCCATGCACTTGACATCGTGAGCCGCACGCTGCTGAAGGCGGGTGACCCGGTGCTGGTCGAAGAGCCCGGCTGGTCGGTGGAGTTTGCCCGGCTGGCGGCCTTGGGGATGCGCATCCTGCCCGTGCCACGCCGTGCCGATGGGCCTGATCTGGAGGTGATGGCGCGCTACTGCGAAGCCCATGCGCCCAAGCTGTTTGTGAGTGTGAGTGTGTTCCACAACCCGACCGGTTATTGCCTGACACCCGGCAGTGCCCACCGGGTTTTGCAACTGGCCCAGCAGCACAACTTCCACATTGTGGAAGACGACACCTACAGCCACATTGCGCCCGAATATGCCACCCGCCTGAGCACGCTGGACGGCTTGCAGCGCACTGTTTACGTCAGCGGCTTTGCCAAGATATTGGTGCCCAACTGGCGCGTTGGCTTCATGGCTGCACCGCCCGCGCTGGTCGAGCGCCTGCTCGACACCAAACTGCTGGCCACGCTGACCACGCCGTCGCTGCTGGAGCGCGCGCTGGCGCTGTGCATCGAGCAAGGCCAGCTGCGCCGCCACGCCGAACGGATCCGCTCCCGGCTGGAGGCTGCACGCGGGCGCAGTGTGAAACTGGCGCTGGCGGCGGGCTGTACGTTTGCGGCCGAACCGGCGGGTTTGTTCGGCTGGGTGGAGACCGGCGTCGACACCGATGTGCTGGCCCAGCGCATGTTGGACGATGGCTACCTGCTGGCGCCCGGCGCCCTGTTCCATGCCAGCCGCCAGCCCTGCACGCTGATGCGGATCAACTTTGCCACCACGCAGGATGCCCATTTTTGGCAGCTGTTTGAGCGCCGGGTCGCGGAGCTGCGCTAACTGTCATGCATGGGCCAAGCGCCACCGAGCGATGAAACCACGCCGCGAGACGAGCGCGCCGCTTCCAGTGCACCCGTGGATCTGGCTCTGCCA
>JAYVXE010000005.1:0-2867 GCA_043785395.1 Burkholderiaceae bacterium
CAGGCTCATAGCCCGGCTATGGGCCAAAAAGACGGTAAAAAATGGACCGCTGCGGTCGATTTGCAGCCGGCGCTCCCCAAGTCCGACAGGCTGCTAGGCATTTTTCCGCAGACAGTACTCCCAGTACGGCTGGTCAAAAAAACGACGCCAGGGCGGTTTTGCGTAAGTCCTAAAGATTGCAAAGGCCACCACGGTGGCCGTACCTTGAGCCTGGTGCGGTCAAATAGCAGACAGAAACCCTGAACGCTTCCGCCAAAAACGACACGCGGTAGCCGCGCGTGGGTTTGCATGGTTGTGTGATGAAGGCGTCGCTTCGCGCCAGTAGTTGAGCCATTATTGTGGCCAAAAAACATCAAATTGTGAGAAAAACCCCCTGCGTCTGGCTTGGTGTAAGCGCAATAGTTGCGGCCATTGGGCTGGTAAATTAAAGTCGCGCACTGCGGTGGATGCGCCAAGGGGTAAAAGTTTTTCAACCCAACGACCACCCCATCACATTGGCGACTACGCGATAGGCGCGATAGGCGCGATAGGCGCGATAGGCACGATAACGTCGGTCAATGCCTCGCCACCCGCCCACCCACTGTTCACGTTTATACAAGGAGCATCACCATGCAAGCACACATCTATCCTTTGCGGTCTGAGTCAGCGCTTGCGGGTGTGTATTTTTAATAGGTATGTGAATTAACCCAGGGTAGAAAAATTCGCTTATTGTAAAAAATAGGCGTGTATCTGGGCAAGTACATAATAAACGGAAGTTTACGACTGCGTGCAGCCTGTGCATGCATGTGCGGTTGGCTCCGTTGCTCTTGAATTGAACTGAACCTCATGCGCTTTGGATGCGCTACTTGTATCTGCTGTTGACAATGCGCAGAACAAGTTTTTCCGTGATTAACATTCTCTGAATCACGGCCCAGTTGCATCTGCCTGACTCCGACCATTTTCATTTTTGCATTTTGAATTTGGACTTTGGTTATGGGCAATTTTGTTCGAAATTTGTCAGCGCGGGCCTGTTTGATCGCCGCCGACAACACCTGGATTGAAGACGCTGCAGTACAGCAGCTAATCACAACATCCCAATTAACAGGCATGCGCCAAGTGGTGGGTATGCCGGATTTACATCCTGGCCGTGGCTACCCCGTTGGAGCGGCTTTCTTTTCTGTTGGTCATTATTATCCGGCATTGGTCGGCAATGATATTGGTTGCGGCATGGGGCTGTGGCAAACAGATATACTGACCAGCAGCATAAAGCTGGATAAACTGGAAAAACGATTTGGCAATATTGATGCGCCATTCGGCCCTGGCGACGCATTGGATGGTGCCTCCATGGTGGATGCTGCCTGTCGTAACGGGCAGTTAGTACATACCGGCTATGAAGCCGCGCTAGGTACATTGGGCGGCGGCAACCATTTTGCCGAACTGCAAAAAGTAGCGGAAATTGTTGATCCCCAGGCATGCCAGGCCCTGGGCCTCAATGCCAAGCAGCTACTATTGTTGGTGCACAGTGGCTCGCGTGGCTTGGGGCAGCATATTCTGCGGCAGCAGGTAGACCAGTTTGGCCATGCGGGCTTAGCGCACGGCAGTGCGGCCAGTGCTGATTATTTTCGGCAGCATGAAAATGCATTGCAGTTTGCAAAACTTAACCGAGAGTTAATCGCAAAGCGCATCTGCGCCAATCTGCGCAGCCAAGGCCACCGGCTGCTTGATGTGCACCACAACTATGTTTGCCCGGCTAATCTGCATGGTGAACAGGGCTGGCTGCATCGCAAGGGTGCGACACCCTCCGACCAAGGGCCGGTCATGGTTCCGGGTTCTCGGGGCGACTTTAGTTATTTGGTACAAGCAGAACGAATCGACGACCACAGCCTGCGTTCTTTGGCGCATGGGGCCGGGCGTAAATGGATTCGCTCGGCCTGCAAAGACCGTTTGGTGAAACTTTTTTCTCCCACGCAACTGGGCCGCACCACGCTTGGCAGTAGGGTTATTTGCAATGATAAGCAATTAATCTACGAAGAGGCCCCCCAAGCCTACAAAAGCATCGACAGTGTGATCCATGCCTTGCACGGTGCCGGTTTGATTAAAGTGCTGGCCCGTATGCAGCCGGTATTAAGCTACAAAACGCGTGGGGAGTGCTGCGCATGATTTTCCTTCAACTCTCAGCCGCCACCGGCCCGGAAGAATGCTGCCTGGCAGTGGCTAAAGCGTTTGCGTATTTAAGCCAAGAAGCGGCGGCAGCATCGGTTCGGTTGGATTGCATCGAACACATACCGGGCACTTACAGTGGCACTTTTCGTTCGTTATTGTTGGCCTTGGAGGGGGCTGCGGCGCAGGACTTGGCGCAACGCTGGCAAGGCAGTGTGCAATGGATTTGCAGCAGCCCGTATCGGCCCGGGCACCGGCGCAAAAATTGGTTTATTGGGGCTGATATTTTCGCGGCAGATAATGCCGCCAGCGCGGCCCAGGAGGTTTGCTTGGACCGTGCCATTCGCTATGAAGCGATGCGTGCTTCTGGCCCCGGAGGCCAGCATGTGAATAAAACCGATTCGGCCATTCGCGCGACCCATATCCCCAGCGGCCTGAGCGTGAAAGTGCAAACCGAGCGCAGCCAGCATGCCAATAAACGCTTGGCTCGAAACCTGCTTACCTACAAATTAGTCGCCCTCGCACAAGAAGCCCAGCAGCACAATAGGGCTGCCCGCAGGGCGCAGCACCATGGACTTGAACGCGGCAATGCGGGGCGGGTTTTTGTCGGAGAACGGTTCCAACTGCGCACTTAAACCTAGAAACCGCAGTTGACCGCTTGTTTTCTTCTGGAGCGCCGCATGGATATTGGATTTTTCTGCTTCGATCACGTTCACCTCTTGGGTGAG
>JAYVXE010000006.1:0-9357 GCA_043785395.1 Burkholderiaceae bacterium
GCCGCAGGCGCTTCGGGGGTGGTCTAAGTTCACCAGGCCACTGGGTGCGCCCCCGTGAGGGGGGAAGCGCCGCAGGCGCTTCGGGGGTGGGCCAAGTTAAGGCCGCTCTGCAAGTTCCCCGGCACCCCACGGCGCGTGCCAGCCGCCGCCCAGTGCCTGGATCAGCGCAACCGCCGTGGTTTGGCGCTGGGCCTGGGTTTGCAGCAGGCTGCGCTGGGCCTCCAGGGCGGCGTTTTGCGCGACCACCACGCTGGCGTAGTCGAGCTGGGCGGCTTGGTAGCGGTTGAGGATTTTCTCGGCGGCGCGCTCGGCTGCGGCGGCGGCGGCTGCGTTGAACTGCTCTTGCTGCGCCAGCAGCGCGGCGCTGCTGAGCTGGTCTTCGACCGACTGAAAGGCGGCAAGCACGGTTTGGCGGTACTGGGCCACGCTGGCGCTGTGTGCGGCTTGGGCGGCGGCCACACCGGCGCGGTTGGCGCCAGCGTCAAACACCACCTGGGCCAGCGAGATGCCCAACGACCAGAGCGCCGCCGGTGCGCTGAACAATTCGGTCGTGTGGCTGGCATGGCTGCCGCTGGCGGCACTCAGGCTCAGCGCCGGGTAATAGGCGCTTTGGGCGACGCCGATACGGGCGTTGGCGGCGGCGACAGCGCGCTCGGCTGCGGCGATGTCGGGGCGGCGTTGCAGCAAGGTGGAGGGCAGGCTGGGCGGGATGGCGGGGATGGCCGGGCTGCTGGGTGCGGCTTGGCTGGCCAGGCTGAATTCCGCCGGCGCCCGCCCTACCAGCACTGCCAGCGCGTGTTCCAGCGTGGCGCGGCTGTTGTGCAGGGCGATGCGGCTGGCCTGGGCCTTGAGCAGCTGGGTTTGTGCTTGCAGCACGTCGGTTTGCGCCGCGATGCCGGCTTGGTATTGGTTGCGGCTGATCTCCAGCGCCCGTTGGTAGCCCTGCACGCTGCGCGTGAGCAAGGCGATTTCGGCGTCGGCGGCGCGCAGGTTGAAGTAGTTGCGGGCCAATGCGCCCAGCGCCGACAGCCGGGCTGCACCCAGGTCGGCCTGGCTGGCCTGGGCCTGGGCTTGCACGCTGCTGACGCTGTTGCGCAACCGGCCCCAGACGTCGAGTGACCAGTTGGCGCTGAGGCTGGCGTTATAGCTGTCGCTGCTGCTGCCAGAGCCGCCGTTGCGTTGGCCGCTGCCGCTGAGCGTGAGGCTGGGCCAGAGTGCGGCGTTTTGCTGCGCCAGCAAGGCCTCGGCCTGGGCGTAGTTGGCGACAGCGGCGGCGATGTTGTGGTTGGAGATTTGCAGCTGGGCCGCCAACTGGTTCAGCGTGGCGTCGCCAAACAGCTCCCACCAGTCGCCACGCTCGTGCGTGTCGGCGGGCTCGGCGCGGACCCAGCCGGGCGCGGGGGCGGCGCTGGCGATGGTGTTGGATACGGTGGGTGCGGTGGGTGCGGTGGGTGCGGCCTCTTTCCAGGCCAAGGGCGTGCTGATGCTGGGCGTTTGGTGGGGCGGGCCGAGCGTGCAGCCACTGAGTGCCACGGCCAGCGCTCCGGCAGTAAATTTAAGCAAAAAAGGCTTGTAAGGCATAGTAAGTAAGCGCATCAAGCTATCATTTTTGATATTATCAAATCTTGCTACAGCGGGCACTTTCAAGCTCATGGTGCAATCTCGGACTTGGTGGGGCTGCGGCCCAGGCCTTGTTCATGGGCGCTGCGACGGCGCAGCTTGTCCAGCAGCAGGTAGACCACGGGGGTGGTCAACAGGGTTAGCAATTGGCTGACAACCAGGCCGCCGATGATGGCAATGCCTAGCGGGCGGCGCAGCTCGGCGCCTTCGCCAAAACCGATCGCCAGCGGCAAGGCACCCAGGGCGGCGGCCAAGGTGGTCATGAGGATGGGGCGAAAGCGCAGCAAGCAGGCTTCGCGCACCGCTTGCTGCGGGCTCAGGCCGCGCGTGCGTTCGGCTTGCAGCGCAAAGTCGATGATCAAAATAGCGTTTTTCTTGACGATGCCAATCAAGAGCAGCACGCCAATCAGCGCAATGACCGAGAACTCCAGCCGAAACAGCAGCAGCGCGAGCAGCGCACCAATGCCCGCCGAGGGCAGCGTCGACAGCACCGTGATCGGGTGTACCAGGCTCTCGTACAGCACGCCGAGCACGATGTAGACGGCGACCAGAGCGGCTGCGACCAGCAGCAGCTGCTGGCCTTGCGACTGCTGCGCACTCAGCGCGGTTCCGGCAAAGACGCCGCGCACATTGCCCGGCATGCCGATATTCGCCTGCGCCTGCTCGATCGCAGCGCGGGCATCGTCCAGGCTGGCGCCGGGCGCCAGGTTGAACGAGATGGTGGTCGCCAGCTCGCCGTCTTCGTGGCTGACCGAGCTGGCCACCGCGCCTTCGCTGAAGGTCGCAACCGACGACAGAGGCACCAGGTGGCGCACGCTGTTGCCCAGCGCCAACCCGGCGCAGGCGTTGGCTTGGCGGGTCGGGCTGAGCGCGCTCGCGCTCGCGTTCGCCGTCGGGTCGGCGCAGGCGCTGAGGCTGGAGGGCACATACACATCGCCCAGTGCCTGCGGGCTGCGGGTATAGGCCGGTGCCCACTCCATCACCACCGGGTATTGGTTCAGCTCAGTGTAGATTTTTGCGATTTGGCGCTGGCCAAAGGCGTTGTACAGCGCGCTGTTGATGGCGCGGGCGTTCAGGCCCAGACGTTGCGCACTGTCCTGATCGATCTGCACCAGCGCCTGCACGCCGTTGTCTTGCTGGTCGGTGTCGATGTCGCTGAGCACCGCTGCGCCCTTCATTTCCTCGGCCAGTTTGAGCGCCCATGTGCGCAAATCGGCTTGGTTATCGCTCTTCAGGCTGTACT
Organism: Burkholderiaceae bacterium; assembly: GCA_043785395.1. Lineage (GTDB taxonomy): Bacteria > Pseudomonadota > Gammaproteobacteria > Burkholderiales > Burkholderiaceae_C > JAGOEY01. Next base: position 2,864 of record JAYVXE010000006.1, read on the forward strand.
GGTAGCTGGAGTTGCTAGAACGCCCGCCCGAGCGGAAATCCTGCACCGGGTTCAAAAACACCCGCAGGCCGGTGACCTGCGCCAGTTGCGGGCGCAGCCGGGCGATCACCGCCAGCCCGCCTTCTTGGCGCTGGCGGCGGGGCTTGAGGTTGACAAACAAAAAGCCGCCGCCAGCCCGCGTGCCGCCCGAGAAGCCAACCACCGTATCGACTGCCGGGTCGGCATGGATGGTGTCGACCACGGCGCGCATCTTGGCCGCCAGCGCCTGCGAGGAGATGCTCTGGTCAGCCCGCAGTCCGGCCACGATTTGCCCACTGTCTTGCTGCGGGAAAAACCCCTTGGGCACGGCTTGGTACAAATAGACATTGAGCCCCACCACGGCCAGCAACAGCGCCAGCACCAGGCGCTGGTGCGCCAAGGCCCAGTCGAGGCTGCGCGCATAGTGCTGTAGCAGCGCGGCGTAGCGGCGGCTGACCCAGCGCGCCAGCCGCCCGCCGGGGCTTGGGTTGGCGGTCGGGTTGACAGCTGGGTTGCTGGCCCTGCCCGGCAACAGCCAGGCGCACAGCATGGGCGTGGTGGTGAGCGAAATTAGCAAAGAAATCAGCACCGCCACCGACAGCGTGAGCGCAAATTCACGCAGCAAACGCCCGACCAAGCCGTCCATGAACAGCAGCGGGATAAAGACGGCCACCAGCGAGAGGCTGATCGACAGCACCGTCACGCCGACCTCGCGCGCCCCCAGCAGCGCGGCTTGCAGGCGCGGCAGACCGGCCTCGGTGTGGCGGCTGGTGTTCTCCAGCACCACAATCGCGTCGTCGACGACAAAGCCGGTGGCCACCGTCAAGGCCATCAGGCTCAGGTTGTTCAGGCTAAAGCCGAGCAGGTGCATGACGCCAAAGGTGCCGAGCAAGGAGGCGATGGTGGCCACGGCGGGCACCACGGCACTGCGCAGGCTGCGCAAAAACAGCCCCACCACCAGCACCACCAGGATCACCGCAAGGGCCAAGCTCAGCCCAACGTCGCGCAGCGAGCTGCGGATCGAGTTGGTGCTGTCCGAGGCCACGTGCAGCAGCACATCGGTTGGCAATTGCGCCTGTAGCTCAGGCAGCAGCGCACGCACGCCGTCCACAGTTTCAATGATGTTGGCCCCCGGCTGGCGCGTGACCAGCACCACCACGGCGGGCTTGCCATTGAACAGGCCAAGGGTGCGGCTGTCCTCGACACCATCGCGCACCTGGGCGACATCGCTCAGGCGCACGGCGGCTCCGTTGCGCCAAACCACCACCAACGGCGCGTAGTCGCTGGCGTACAGCCCTGGCGCCTGGGTGTAAATCGCCAGCGTGCGCCCCTCGCCTTGCAGCGCGCCTTGGGGGCGGCGGGCGTTGGTGGCCTGGAGGGCGGCCCGCACGTCTTCGGTGCTGATGCCGTAACGGTGTAGCGCCAACGGCAGCAGCTCAACGCGCACCGCCGGCAGCGAGCCACCGCCAATCTCGACCTCGCCCACGCCCGCCACCTGCGACAGGCGCTGGCTGAGGATGTTGGAGACGGCGTCGTAGATTTGCCCCGGCGTCTTGGTCTGCGAGGTCAGCGCCAGGATGATGACCGGGGCCGAGGCCGGGTTCACCTTGCGGTAGCTTGGGTTGCTGCGCAGGGTCGACGGCAAATCGACCCGGCTGGCGTTGATGGCGGCCTGCACCTCGCGCGCGGCAGCGTCGATATTGCGGCCCAGCTCGAACTGCAAGGTCACCCGGCTGGCGCCAACGCCGCTGCGCGAAGTCATCTCATTGACGCCGGCGATCATGCCCAGACGCCGCTCCAGCGGTGTCGCCACACTGCTGGCCATGGTCGCCGGGCTGGCGCCAGGAATGGCCGCACTGACCGAGATGACCGGGAAATCAAGCTGCGGCAGCGGTGCCACGGGCAGCTGCAAAAAACCGGCTATTCCGGCCAACATCAGGCCCAGGGTGAGCAAGACGGTGGCGATCGGGCGCTGCACAAAGGGGCGCGACAGGTTCATGGCGCAGATCCGGAGGCCGGCGGCAAGGGTGGCAAGGACGGCAAGGACGGCAAGGGCTCGGGATCAAAATCGGTGGCGGCGTCGGCGCTCGCCGCGTGCCGCGTACCACCGCCGAGCCGGTCGAACGCCAGGTAGATCACCGGCGTCGTGAACAGCGTCAGCAACTGGCTGAGCACCAGGCCGCCAAAAATCGCCAACCCCAGCGGACGCCGCAGCTCGGCCCCGTCGCCGGTGCTGAACATCAGCGGCAGCGCGGCAAACAGCGCCGCCAGCGTGGTCATCAAGATCGGGCGAAAGCGCAGCAAGGCCGCTTGGTGGATCGCCTCGCGTGCGCTCATGCCTTGGCTGCGTTCGGCCTCAATGGCAAAGTCGATCATCAAAATGGCATTTTTCTTGACGATGCCAATCAGCAAAATGATGCCGATGATGCCGACCACGCCCAAACCATTGCCGCTCCACAGCAACGCCAGCAGCGCGCCTACCCCAGCCGAGGGCAGGGTTGAGAGAATCGTCAGCGGATGGACATAGCTCTCGTACAGCACACCCAGCACGATGTAGACGCAGACCAGCGCCGCCAAAATCAGCCAAAGCTGGTTTTTCAGCGACTTCTCATACGCCGCCGAAGCCCCCAAAAAATGCAGGCTCACGCTCTTGGGCAGGCCGATCTCCTGCGCCGCCAAGCGCACGGCGGCCACCGCCTCGCCCAGCGAGACGCCTGGCGCAGTATCAAAGTTCAGCGTGCTGGCCGGGTACTGCGCAACGCGGGTGATTTGCAGCGGCGCCGCCTGCTCGGAAATTTCGGCCAGCGCCGACAACGGCGTCGCCAACCCGGCCCCAGAGATCAAGGGCAGCTGGCCCAGACCCTGGACGCTGCTGAGCTGCCCCGGCGCGACCTCCAAAATCACGCGGTACTGGTTGGTCTCGGTAAAGATGGTCGAGACAATGCGCTGGCCAAAGGCGCTGTAGAGCGCGTCATCAATGCTGCTGGCGCTGATGCCCAGCCGCGCAGCAGTGTCGCGGTTGATCTGAACCTGGGCCGCCAGCCCCTGCGCACCGGCGTCGCTGCTGACGCTGCGCAACTGCGGCGCTTGGTGCAGGCGCTGCACCAAGCGCTGCGTCCAGTCGGTGATGCTGGCGCTGTCAACGCCTTGCAGCGCCGCCCGGTACGGGGTGGGGCCGGTCTCGGCATCCATCGTCAAGTCCGGCGTTGCTTGCAGCGACAAACTCAGCCCCGCCACCTGCGCCACCCGCTGGCGCAGCCGCTCCATCGTCGGCGCCAACGGCCCGCGCTCAGGGCGCAGATTGATCAGCATGCTGGCGGTGTGCAGCATGTGGTTGTTCGCACCGTCGACGCCGACCAGGGAGCTCAGGTTGGCGACATCCGGGTCTTGCAAAATCGCCTCCACCGCCTGCTGCTGAAGCTCGGACATGCGCGCAAACGACACATCCTGCGCCGCCTCGACCCGGGCCTGCAACTGGCCACTGTCCTGGGCCGGGAACAGGCCTTTGGGAATGTAGATGTAGAGCGCAACCGTCAGCACCAGGGTGAGCAGCGCGCCCAGCAGGGTCAGCGTCTGGTGCGCAAACACCCAGTGCAGGCCACGGTCATAGCGCTGCATCACGCCGTCAAAGAAGCGCTGCAACTGCGCGCCGCCACGACTGCGCTGGGCCGTGTTCGGCGCGTGCTGTGCATGCCGCAGCCAACGCGCCGCCATCATCGGCACCAGGGTCAGCGAGACCAGGGCCGAAATCAAAATCGTGATCGCCAACGTCACCGCAAACTCGCGGAACAAGCGCCCAACCACATCGCCCATGAACAGCAACGGAATCAGCACAGCAATCAGCGACACGGTGAGCGAGATGATGGTGAAGCCAATCTGCGACGCGCCCTTGAACGCGGCCTGCAACGGCGGCTCGCCCTGCTCGGTATAGCGGGCAATGTTCTCGATCATCACAATCGCATCGTCGACCACAAAGCCGGTGGCAATCGTCAACGCCATCAGCGTCAAATTGTTCAAGCTATAGCCCAGCAAATACATCAGCCCAAAGCTGCCAACCAGCGAAATGGGCACAGCAATACTGGCAATCACGGTGGCGCGCAGATTGCCCAGAAAGGCAAAAATCACCAACACCACCAACAGCACCGCCAACAGCAACTCGGCCTGCACATGCGCGACCGAGGCGCGGATGCCGGTGGTGCGGTCGCTCAGCACATCGAGCTGAATGCCGCTGGGCAACGCCGCCTGCAGGGCCGGCAATTGCTGCTTGATCGCATCCACCGTGGCAATCACATTGGCCCCCGGCTGGCGCTGCACATTCAACACAATGGCCGGTGTTTGGTAGCGCGCCGCCGCCCCGGCGCAGGCACGCACGGGCGGGCCTGCGCCGGGGCTTGGGCAGTCCATGCCAACCCAGGCCGCAAGCTGGGTGTTCTCGGCACTGTCGACCACCTGCGCCACATCGCGCAGGCGAATGGGCGCACCGCCTTGGTAGCGCAGCACCAGGTTTTGGTAATCCGGCACCGCCAACAACTGGTCATTGGCGTCAATCGCATACGCCCGCTGGGGGCCGTCAAAACTGCCCTTCGCACCATTCGCATTGGCCGCGCTGATGGCGTTGCGCACACTGTCCAGCCCCAAACCCTGGGCCGCCAGCGCCTGCGGGTTGACCTGGATGCGCACCGCCGGGCGCTGGCCGCCGCTGAGCGAAACCAGGCCCACACCGGCGACTTGGCTGATTTTTGGCACCACCCGGGTATTGAGCAGCTTGTGCACCTCGGTCAGCGGCAGCAACTCCGAGCTGATCGCCAGCGTCAGCACCGGCGCATCGGCCGGGTTCACCTTGGCATAAACCGGCGGCGCCGGCAGATCGGCCGGCAACAGGGAGGCGGCGGCATTGATCGCGGCTTGCACCTCTTGCTCGGCCACATCCAGCGTATGCCCAAGCGCAAACTGCAAAGTGATGGTGGAAACCCCGGCCGCACTGGTCGAGCCCATCCGCTCCAGCCCCGACATCTGCCCCAGCTGGCGCTCCAGCGGCGCCGTCACCGTGCGCCCCATCACCTGCGGACTGGCACCGGGGTAGAGCGTTTGCACCTGCAACGTCGGGTAATCGACCTGCGGCAAAGCCGACAGCGGCAAAAACCGAAACCCCAGCAAACCGGCCAGCACAATCGCCAACATCAGCAGACCGGTGGCCACCGGCCGCTCGATAAACGGACGCGACGGACTCATCGCTCGGCCGCACGACCGGCGGCGCGCGGCCCATTGCCAATTGCGCCAATTGCGCCAATTACACCCATTGCGCCCATTGCGCCCCCTGCAGCCTCCTTGGCCGCATCGGCAGCCAAACGCACGCTGGCCCCATCCTTCAAACGGTCACCGCCCTCCGTCACCACCCGCTCGCCCGGCTGCAAACCCGACAGTATCTGCACCACATCGACCGTGGCCTGGCCACGCTGCACCAAGCGCACCGACACCGTTTGATCGGCCTGGATGGCATACACAAAATCCCCTTGCGCCCCCGTGCGCAAAGCGCTCACCGGCACCACCGTCGCCTGCGCAATGGTGCGCAACAGCAGCCGCGCATTGACAAACTGGTTCGGGAACAAAGCCCCGGTCGCATTCGCAAAGCGTGCCTTGGCGCGCACCGTGCCGGTTTGCACATCAACCTGGTTGTCCAGCGTCGAGAACAAACCCTGCTCCAGCACCGTGCTGCGCGTGCGGTCCAGCGCCGTCACCGGCAAACCCGGCTGCGCAACACGGGTCTGCGCCACGATTTCTGGCACCCGGTCTTGCGGCACCGAAAACTGCACATCCATCGGCACCATCTGCGTGATCGAGGCAATGCCACCACTACCACTACTGCCGCCAGCCGCCACCAGATTGCCCGCATCCACCGTGCGCAAACCCACCCGGCCACTGATTGGGGCCGTCATCCGGGTGAAGTCCAGGCTCAATTGCGCCGCCTGCTCACCCGCCCGCCCAGCCGCCAACGTGCCCTCCAGCTGGCGCACCAACGCCGCCTGGCTGTCCACCTCCTGGCGCGCAATCGAGTCCTGCGCCAGCAGCGTCTGGTAGCGCTGCAAAGTGATACGCGCACTCTCCAGCTGCGCCTGGTCCCGCTGGCGCGTGCCCTGCGCCTGCCGCAACGCCTGCTGGTAAGCGCGCGGATCAATCTGCGCCAACAACTGGCCTTTTTTCACCAACTGCCCCTCGGTGAACAGCACCTGGGTCAGCACACCCGAGACCTGCGGGACCAAAGCCACCGTCGCCAACGGCGTCACCGTGCCCAAAGCGTCGATATAAACCGGCACATCGGCCAACGTTGCCAGCCCCTCGCCCACCGTCACCGCCAAACTCGCCGCCCCCCGGCCTGCCCCACCAGCACCAGCACCAGCACCAGCACCAGTCTTAGGCGCAGCCCGCTGGCCCACATACCCCACACCCGCAGCGACCAGCCCCAACAGCAGCAACAA
>JAYVXE010000007.1:0-2861 GCA_043785395.1 Burkholderiaceae bacterium
GGCGCCTACCGACGGCGTCAATATGGCGCAGTTGGCGGGCGTGCAGGAAAACATCAACAAGGTTGCCACCCAGGCCTACTCAGGTGTTGCCATGAGCATGGCGATGTCGGGCATGTACCTGCCGCCGCTACACCCTGGCAAGCAAGCCGTGGGTGTTGGTGTTGGTGGCTACAAAGGCTATGGCGCGGTGGCAATGAACTACAAGCGGCTGGCCGAAGACGGCAAGATGTCTTGGGGGCTTGGTGTCTCCACCACGGGCAAGGAGTGGGGCTTTAATGCCGGTATTGGCTGGGAATGGTAAAACTTGCAACGTGCAGCATCCTGGTTGAATATTGCACGCTGCCGCGTACCGGCGATCCGTTAAGCTTGCGGCTTTAAAAATCCATTTTTTTGAATTGATGGATTTCTCTTTTCCACCCGACTTGGCAGCCGCTGGCTTGAAAATAGGCCAGCACTTTGCCGCCGTCCTCACTCCCATTGACTTATGCGCATCGGTATCTCCGTCATTACCTACGAAGGCCAGAATATATGGGCCAATGGCATGGGCCAAAACGTTATTTTCTTGGCCCAGCTGTTTCAGAAGCTGCCGTTTGTGAGTTCGGTGCTATTAATCGACGTCGGTAATCAACCCACGCTTCCCCAGCAGGTTGATGCCGAGAAACTCGGGCTGCGTTGTTTGCGCATGCACGAGGCCAGTGATGGGCTTGATCTGGTGGTCGAGATGGCGGGGGCGCTCGACCCGAAGTGGCTGGCCTTGATGCGCGCGCGGGGTAAAAAAGTTGTGTATTACTGCTGTGGCCAACCCTTTGTGGGCATGGCCGAAAATGCGGTTTTTGGCAAACCCGGCTATTTCCCCAGCATCGAGCGCTGCGATGAGATTTGGCTGCTGCCCAAAGACGAAGCGTTTGCGCCGATGATGCGCACCCTGTACCGCAGCCCGGTGCATACCGCGCCGTATATTTGGCGGCCTGATTTTTTGCAAGCGCGGATAGATGAGATTGCCGCGCACGGTCTGAAGTTTGGCTACCAGCCCCGGCCTGCGGCGGCCAAGCAAGCACGGGCGGGCTTGCGGGTGGCGATTTTTGAGCCGAATATTTCGGTGGTGAAAACCTCGACGGTCTCGATGCTGGTCTGTGACGAAGCCTACCGGGCCGAGCCTGGGAGCGTGCAAAAAATGCATGTGCTCAATACCCTGCACCTGAAGGATCATCCCACCATGCTGCACTTTGCCAATTCGCTCGACCTGGTGCGCGAGCACCGGGCGGTATTCCATGGCCGCAATGACATTGCCGCCTTTATGGCCGAGCATGCCGACGCAGTGGTTTCCCACCAGTGGTGCAATGCACAAAACTACAGCCACCTGGATGCCTTGTACGGCAACTATCCGCTGATCCACAATGCGCCTTGGTTGGCCGACGTCGGCTATTACTACCCCAACTTTGACGCCGCCGCTGGCGGCCAGCAATTGCGCCTGGCCCACGCCCGCCATGACGCCGAATACGACGATTACCGCGTGCGTGCCCAGCGCGTGCTCTCCTCGCTGGACCCTTTTAATGCGGCCAACCTTGGCGGCTACGCCGACCGCTTGCTAAACCTGTGGCGCGGCCAAGCGCTGCCCGCGCAAGGAGCGACCGTATGAGCAAGCAGCGCAAACTCAAAGTTGGCGTCTCCATTTATGTTCGCCAAGGCGAGCAGTCGCTGTGGGAAAACGGTATTTACCAAAACTGCCTGTTTTTGGTGCTGCTGCTGCTGCGCTCGCCCAGGGTGAGTGCCACCTATTTGGTGGCCGGCGGTGGCGGCGGTGGCCCGGCCGATGCCAAGGCGTTTTTGGCCGACTCGCCGGTGCCCATCATCGATATGGAGGCCGCTGCGCAAGAGCTCGATGTGATGATTGAGATGAGTGCCCAGCTGGCGCGCGAATGGGTGGTCGCATTTCGCGCTGCGGGGGGCAAGATCGCCTCGATGCGGGTCGGCAACGACTACGTGATCGACATTGAGCGCATGGTGTTCGACAAGCCGCACGGCCTGCTGATCACGGGTGCGCCTTACCACGCGGTCTGGACCCTGCCTGAGTACGAGTCCAGCTGCGTGCCGTATTTCGCCAGCACCTTTCGGGCGCCGGTGACCATGCTGCCGCATTTGTGGGCGCCCACCGTGCTTGAGCGGGCTGCCAAAACCATTGAAAATCACCCGCCCTTCGCCTACCAAGCAGGGCGCAAACGCTGGCGGGTGGCGATGTTTGAGCCGAATATTTGCATGGTCAAGACCAGTTTCATTCCGCTTTTAGGCTGCGAGAGTGCGCACCGTGCCAACCCTCAGCTGCTGGAGCATGTTTACGCCTACAACACCTACCATATGCGCGAGCACGTGGTCTTTAACGGTTTTGCCAACAGCTTGGACATCGTCAAGCACAGCCTGTGCAGCTTTGAGGGCCGCTTTCCAATCTACCAAGTGGTGCCGACCAATGTGGACGCCATCATCAGCCACCACTGGGAAAACGGGCAAAACTATTTGTATTACGAGGCCTTGTACGGCGGCTACCCGCTGATCCACAACTCGGACTTGCTCGATGGCTGCGGCTACCGTTACGACGGCTTTGACTGCGAAGACGCAGGCCGCGCCTTGCAGCGCGCCTTTGCCGAGCACGATGCCAACTTGGCCCATTACCGGGCCCAGGCCCAGCGCTTTTTGGCCCGGCTCGACCCCGAGAGCGATGCCAATGTGCAGATTTACAGCGAGGCACTGGACCGGCTCTACGACGACATCGCTTGATGCGCAGCCGCATCCCGCCCACCACCTCTTACCGCAGAGCGTTCGAAACGATGAGATTTTTCACCCACCGCCGCAGCGTTCGGGCTAGC
>JAYVXE010000008.1:0-2860 GCA_043785395.1 Burkholderiaceae bacterium
GAGCCTGCAAATCCGGCAAAAACTGTCCTCGCTGGGGCCGATTTTGTAGAAACCTGCGGTTTTCGCTGCTCGACGCCCCAAGTCCGACAGGCTCCTAGGCCAATCAGCCGCCCGCCGCCAACACCTGCTGGAAAAAGCCACGCGCGGCGAGGTTGCAAAACGGCGCAACCAAGCTGCCGTGGTAGCTCTGCACCACAGCACTGGCGCCCCCGGCGGCGAAGGCGGCCGCCTTGGCCTGGGCAAAACCGGCACGGATGGGCGCAAAACCATCGGCGCTGTCGGTCGGGGCCGCGTCCACATCCAACACCTGCAACAAGCCCGGCGCAGCGGCCAAGGGCGACGGCGCACTCCACAGGCTTTGCATGAGCGTGGTGTTGAGGCCGTAGAACACCGTCGGATCGGCCTTGCCGCCACACAGCAAAACCGGCCGCGCAGGGCTCCAGTTGCGCAAATCATTGGCTTTGAAGGCCTGGCGCAACGGGCTCTGTGGTGCCTCGGCGGCCAGGCCCGAGCCCGCCACCGGCACGGCGCCATCCGGGGCGGCCAAGGCGTCTTGCAAGTAGCTCAAGCGGACGGCATTGCCCAGCAGTGGGTTGGCGCCAAAGCCGAGCGCAAACAGCGCCGCTTGCTCGGCCGGACTGCTGGGCGGCGTCACGCTGTCGAGCAAGGCCTGCAACTGCGGCGTGGAGGCCTGCGGCGGCGTGCTGCTAAAGAGCGTGGTGAGCGGCAAGCGCCCCTGGGCAAACAAGTCCTGCAACGGCAGGCGCGAAGGCAGCAACGCCGCGATGCCTGGCGCAAATGTCGGCGCGTATACATCCTCTGGCTGGCGGTAAATCGTGCCGTAAGCCTGCTGGAAACTGTTCACCAGCAAGGGCGTAAAAATGGTCGAGCCCAGGTTCACATTGCCGTAGAAAACCGCATCCCCCAGCGCTGCCAGCGCATACGGGCCCGACATCGGGGCCGATGCCGTCACCGTTTGCCCCGCAGCTTGCAGCGCCCGGTGGGTGGCCATTGCCACATGGCCACCCTGTGAGTAGCCGCTCAACAGCAATTGGCCCGAGTCGGTGGCCGCCAGCTTGGGCAAGGCCTTGCGCGCCGCGCTCAGCGCGTCCAGCATGTCCTTGCTCTGCTGGTCGGCGTTCAGGTAGGGGTGGTAGTCGAGACGGGACTGGTCGTAGCCGGCGTAATAGGGCGCCACCACGATAAAGCCGTGGGCAACATACAACGCCGCCAGCAGCGCGGCCTCGGCATTGGCCGTGTTACCGCTATCGAACGGGTCGCCCAGGTTGTAGTTGCGATCCGCTGTGGTGCCGTGCGCGTACAGCAGCACCGGGCGCGGCCCGCTGCACGCAGGGCTGCTGCCGCTGGGCAGCATCAAGGCCGCCGTGGCATTGGTGGCCTCGGCGCGGGCGCCGACCGTGCCGTACTCGATACCGTGCAGCGTGACGCCGCACTGCGGCGCGCCCGCGAGTTGCAGCAGCGACTGGCCCGCCGCCGAGGCCTGCAAATGCGCGGTGAACGTGGCCGCTGTGAAGACCTTGACGCGTTGCGGCGGGTTTTGCACCAAGCTGCCGCGTGTACCTGAGCGGTCGTACTGCGGCCCACTGTCGCCACCGCCACAGGCGCTGAGCAACAAGGCCAGCGCCACGGCGCTGGCAGCGCCTACCAAAAAATCTTTGTTTTGCATGATTTTCTTTCCCTGCTGTGACAGCATTCAGACTTTCGTTGCCGACCCGCACTGGCTGGCAACCACACCCCCTACCGCATCCTAAGGACGATGGGCAGTACACCAAGTGCGGGGAAACACCCTCTTATCCCAGGCTGAAAATCATGCTAACTGTCATGCATGGGCCAAGCACCACCGAGCGATGAAACAAGGAACGCAGCGACGAGCGCACCCCCAGTGCACCCGTGGAGCTGCTCTGCCAGGCCACCGGGTGCGCCCCCTTGAGGGGAAGCGCCGCAGGCGCTTCGGGGGTTGGTCACGTTAACGCACAGGGCGGCCAACCCTGTCAAGGCGACTGCGGGCTTGGGCCACAATTGCCACCCATGCACACCACGCACACCACGCGCAGGCGACAAGCGCAGCAACACAAGGAGCCACCATGCAAGAGCCAGGTCATTTGGGTTTTGGTCAATTTGTCCCCGGTTTTGACTTCCTCAAAAGTATCACCCAGTCCGCTGCCGGCGCTGCCGCCCCGCACGGCCTGCCCAATGTCATGCAATGGGTGGCCCCTACGCTGAGCGTCGAAGAGTTGGACAAGCGGATTGGCGAGCTGAAGACCGTGCTGTTTTGGCTTGACCAAAACGCGCTGGCGCTGAAGGCTTCGGTGCAGGCCTTGGAGGTGCAAAAAATGAGCTTGGCAACGCTCAAGGGCATGAACGTCAACATGGCCGATCTTGCGGCGGCCCTCAAGTTCGGCACCCCGCCGCCCGCAGCGGCAAGCAGCGCCGCTGCTGCGCCAACTGCGGCATCCGCGCCAACCGCGCCAACCGCAGCACCCACCGAGTCCACAGCCGACCCGCTGCAATGGTGGGGCGCGCTGACCCAGCAGTTCCAGAAAATTGCGAGCGCAGCCGTGCAGGAGTCGGGCCGCCAAGCCGCAGCACGCGCCGCCAGCGAGGGCGTCAGCGTCCCGGCCAAGCCTGCGCCAGCCGCCAAGCGTGCCAAGCCAGCCCAGCCCGCGCCCAGCCCGGCCGCCAAGCCGGCGCGCAAAGCCGCCGCCGCTCCCAAAACCGTGCGAGCCCCGCAGTAGCTTAGACCACCCCCGTAGCGCCTGCGGCGCTCCCCCCTCAAGGGGGCGCACCCGGTGGCCTGGCAGAGCCAGATCCACGGGTGCACTGGAAGCGGCGCGCTCGT
>JAYVXE010000009.1:0-2859 GCA_043785395.1 Burkholderiaceae bacterium
AAGACGACCAGCTGGTTGAGCATCTGCAGCACCAGCGGCTCCACCACCGACAAGGGCTGCGCAACCGCCTGCACGACAGCCGCCAGCAGCGCTGGCACACCCAGCGTTGCCGGACAGTGCGTGTTCAGCGTCAATGCCACCGCCATGTGCACGGGCGTCTTCAAGGTCAGCTCCATACCGCGCCAGGCCTTTACCAGCAGTGGCTCGCCGTGCAAGGTGAGCGGGGTACTGCCCTGGAAGTGCGCTGAATATTCAAGCTGACGCAGACGGTCGTGGTCAAGTTGGTAGCGGATCTGCGGCAAGCGCTCTTTTTTGACCAGCAAGGTTTGCCGGAACTGGCGGTTGACGATGAAGTCGATGTACTGCTCCAGCACCACCTGGTTGCCACCGCACTCGACCAGCAGCGGGGTTGCGACCTTTTCTCCATAGTTCGCGACAAACATGGTGGACGGCTCGGCATCGCCCAGGTAAGCCAGGCCGTGCTGGTCGGCGGCGGCAACGAAGTCCTTCAAATAACAAGGTGCGTTGCAAGGCTCTAAAAACTCATGGATAAGGTAGTGGTCCTGCGCGTTTTGGATTGTCGGCATGGTTTCTGCCAGCGTCTTTTGCAGCACACTGTCCTCGCGTGCCATCTCATGCAAAAACTCGACCATGCCGCGCGCGTAAGAGAGCTTTTCAGCCGGACTCTCACGCTCGCCACCGCGCAACAGCATGGCATCGCGCACGATCTCACGCGCCTTCCAGCCGGGGTAGGTGTTGTAGCTGATGTAGGCCACACCCTGGGGTGCCAAATTCTCTGAAGCGATGCGCAAAATAGCCGCCTGCACCGACGGTGGAACCCAACTGTAGACGCCGTGGCACAGGATGTAGTCAAACTCGCCCAACTGCGCATCCACCTGCTCCAGGTTCATCGCCATCAGCGTGATATTGCCCAGACCGGCATCCGCCACCGCCTGCCGACCCTGTGCAATCTGCACCGACGACAAATCAATGCCGACCACCTGCGCCTGCGGATGCCGCATGGCAAAAGGGATCAAATTTCCGCCCGCCGCACAGCCCAGCTCAAGCACCCGCGCGTTCGCTGGCAGCGGCGCTGAAAGGCCAAAAAGGAAGGCAATCGCCTCTAGGTTTTCGGGCGTCGACTGCGGAAAAGGGTGCGAGGCATAGGGCACCGCGTCGTAGGCGCTGGACAAGGCATGGATGAGATCGACGGACATGGGCAGATTCCCCGGTAGTTGGTCAACAGACAGCCACATCGCAGCAAGCGCATGGCCAAGTGGCCGCCATGGTAGCGCCGCCCAGCGCGCCACTTTGCCCCGCTGCCGTGCTGGGTGAAAATTCCATAAACCTTCACAAATGCCGGCAAGGCCTGGCCGGCAAAGTCCTCACGCCAAGTTCGGCAAGTACCGAAAGCCTCTTAGGCTTGGTTTGCGTCGGCCAGCTCTTCCAGCGCCGCCGTGGTGTTGTCGGCGTGCGCAGCGACCTGGGCTAGGTTCATGCCGATCACGGTCAGCGGGTAGGTTCCGCTGACGATGCCGCGCAGCCAAACCTCAGCCGCCAATGCCTGCGGCGGCAGACCTTCGACGGCGGCGACCAAGCAGTCGGCAACAGCGTCCAGGCCGTCGTCACCGTACAGATCCTCGGCCTCGAAGCTGACGCGGTAAGCGTAAAAGCCGGCGCGGCTGCCGCTGATTTCAATGCGAACAATCATGGTCTTTGAAGTTTCCGGTGGAGTGATGGGGCGGCCATTGTCGGGGATCTTGGCGCGCGCCGGTCCGGTGTACGCGGGTTTGGATGCCGGGGCTTGGCGGCCTTGCCGCAGCCGCTAACCGCACCACCGGCAAGGCGGGTGGGTGGGTGGGTATTTGAAGCGCGCCCTGCTCAGGCCGCGCCAGCACCGTGGTTGGGCTCGGGTTCCCGCCGGTTGCCGGGCGCGGCCGTCTGCCACAGCGCTGCGCCGTGGTCGGCCAGGTGCGCCAAATACAGCCGCAGATCGAGTTCGATGCGGTGGTAACCAGGCTCCATGTGGCAGCACAGCTGGTAGAACGCTTTGCCGTGTTCGCGCTCCTTGGTGTGGGCCAATTCGTGCACCACAATCATGCGCAAAAAGGGCAGAGGCGTATCACGAAACAGGCTGGCGATACGAATTTCGCGCTTGGCCTTGAGCTTGCTGCCCTGTACCCGTGAAACCGTGGTGTGCGTGCCCAGCGCGTGCTGAACGATGCGCAACTTATTGTCAAACGCAACCCGGCTTAGCTGCGCGGCTTGTCGCAGGTAGCCTTGTTTGAGTTCCTGGGCATAGGCGTACAGCGCCGCGTCGCTGCGGATGCCGTGTGCCGCAGCGCCATAACGCGTTTGCAACAATGCGGCCAACTGGCCTTGTGTGTGCAGTTGCAAGGCTTCTTGTTGCAAGCTTTCGGGATAAGCGCCGAGGTATTTCAAAAACATGGGGCGTCGAAGGGATGGGCCTGGGAGACTGGGTTTTGGTGTGGCGTACACGTTTGGGGAGGCTTGAGTGCCGCCGTCAACAGGCCTCATTTTAGGAGCCCGACTTGCGCAACAAGGCTCCTAGGAGGCTCCTAGTGTTTTTATAAAAGTAGGACTTACGCAAAACCGCCCTGGCGTCGTTCTTTTGACCAGCCGTACTGGATGTACTGTCTGCGGAAAAATGCCTAGCCAGGTCAATTTTGCGTAAGTCCTAAAAAGCTTTCTGCGTCCGTCATCTGGACGGCCGCCCTGCCAGAGGCCGTGGCAATGGCAATGGCAATGGCAATGGCAACCAGAGCTTGGGCTGCCGCAAGCAAAAAAAAGGGCTCGGATGCGTCAGCACCCGAGCCCTTTTACATGGCGCAAGCTGGT
>JAYVXE010000010.1:0-9332 GCA_043785395.1 Burkholderiaceae bacterium
GCAGCACGCGGATGTGCATCTTGTACGACTTGGTCTCCAGGTAGGCAAAGAAACGCTGGATACCAAACCAGTGCGCGCTCCACTTGCCACTCCAATTGGGCGAGCCCTCGATCACCCAGGCCTGCTGCGCGGGCGTGAGCTGGCGCCAAGGCGTGTCGCGCGGAATACCGGCCACCTCGGCATGGCGCATCAAATCGTCTTGCGCCTCCTTCCAGGCCGGGGTTTGCATGACTTTGACGGCGCCGGCGCGCAGCGTCAGCCGGTCGTTGGGAATCACCAGCCCATAGTCCACGCCAATCACCCGGCCAAAACCCTTGCAGGTCTCGCAGGCACCGAAGGCCGAATTGAACGAGAACATGGCGGGCGTCGGCGCGCTGTAACGGTTATCGCTCTCGGCGCAGTGCAGACCGCTGGAGAACTGCCACAGCAGCGGCTCGGCGGCCTCGGCATCCTCCTGCACCACCGGCGCCATCGGCAACACATAGACGTTGAGCCGGCCCGCGCCGCGCTGCAAGGCCACCTCAATCGCCTCGATCACCCGCGCCTTGTCGCTGTTGGCGATCCGAAAACGGTCGGCCACCACGTCCAACACCTTGCGCGTCGACTCCGTGCTGGCGGCCACAGCGCTTTTGGCACTCTTGCTGGTTTTGCTGACTTTGCTGGTCTTGCTGCTGGTGCTGGGCGCCTGCGGCACGCGCACCTCACGCTCGGCCTGCACCCTGGTAAAGCCGCTGGCCAGCAACCACTGCGCCAGCTCGTCGGCACTGGTATTGCCGGGCAGCTCGACCGGAAAGGTCAGCACCAGCCTCGGGTCCCCGGCCTGCGCAGCCCGCCTTAACAGCTCGGCGTAAATACTCTCAGGCGACTCACACTGCACCGGCAGCGCCGTGCTGCGGTCAAACAGCGCCCCGGCACGTGCAAACAGTAGCTTCAAATGGTCGTTCAGCTCGGTCATGGTGCCCACCGTCGATCGGCTGGAGCGCACCGGATTGGCCTGGTCAATCGCAATCGCCGGTGGCACGCCGTCGATCCGGTCAACCGCCGGCTTGTCCATGCGGTCCAGAAACTGGCGCGCATAGGCCGAGAAAGTCTCCACATAGCGCCGCTGGCCCTCGGCAAACAAGGTATCGAACACCAGGCTCGACTTGCCCGAGCCGCTCGGCCCGGTCACCACCGTCAGCTCGCCGGTGCGGATGTCGATGTCCAGGTTTTTAAGGTTGTGCTGGCGCGCACCTCGGATGCGGATAATTCCTTGGGTCATGGGGACGGATTGACAAAGAGAAGGCAACCATTGTAGGGAGCGGGCAGCGGGCAGCGCCACCGGTGTCCTTTGGCAGAGTCCTCACACGTCAAAAACAAACTATTCATAGCTTATGGCGCTAAAACCATACCATTTCAATGGTATTCATTATTGAAATCAATTATGGCAAACGATTTCAAGCTACAAATACAATAGCTTTATAGGAAAAGTGCCTTTTCATGCGCATAGGCCGCAGACCGGCCAACGGGGGCTGCCGGCAGCGCAAAACAAGCGGTTTCGCGTAAAAAACAGCGCCTTCAGGCCCAAACCACGGGCATACCCTGTGTACTTTGCCCCCTTCCCGTAAGGCTTTGGTCAGCCCGTTTAACCAGACTTGGCAGGTGCTGACTGGCCTTGGCTGCACTTTGCAAAAAACGCCTTCACTACCTTGTTCACCAGGAGACCCTATGAAAGACGCATCCGACTTGATCGTCGCCAAGATTGAGGCCAATCCCAAGTACCACGAACTCAAGCGCAAGCGCAATGCGCTGGGCACGATGCTGACCGTGATGATGTTGCTGGTCTATTACGGCTACATCGGCTTGATTGCTTTTGACAAACCCTTCTTGGCGCAACCCATTGGCGCAGGCGTCACCAGCATCGGCATTCCATTGGCGTTTTGCGTGATTATTTTCACCATTGTCATTACCGGTATTTATGTCAAACGCGCCAACGGTGAATACGACCGTCTGACCGCAGAAATCTTGAAAGAAGCAACCCAATGAAGCTGCCCTTCAAAATCCTGGCGGCCTTGCTCGCCGCCGCTGCCACCAGCGCCGTACTGGCCGCTGGCGGCGACCTCGGCCAAGTCGACAAACAGCCCACCAACTGGGTCGCCATCGGCATGTTCGCAGCCTTTGTCGTCGCCACGCTTTGGATCACCAAATGGGCGGCGGCCAAGACCAAGTCAGCGTCCGACTTCTACACCGCCGGCGGCGGCATCACAGGCTTTCAAAACGGCTTGGCGATTGCCGGTGACTACATGTCAGCGGCATCGTTCCTGGGCATTTCCGCCGCCGTGATGATGACCGGCTACGACGGCCTGATCTACTCGATTGGCTTTTTGGTCGGCTGGCCCATCATCACCTTCCTGATGGCCGAGCGCCTGCGCAACCTGGGCAAATTCACCTTTGCCGACGTCGCCGGTTACCGCTTCCAGCAAGCGCCGATCCGCGCCTTTGCCGCCTCCGGCACGCTGGTGGTGGTGGCCTTCTACCTGATTGCACAAATGGTCGGCGCCGGTGCCCTGATCAAACTGCTGTTCGGCCTGGAGTACTGGATGGCGGTGGTGATCGTCGGCGTCTTGATGATGATTTATGTGCTGTTTGGCGGCATGACCGCCACCACCTGGGTGCAGATCATCAAGGCCTGCTTGCTGCTGGCTGGCGTCACCTTCATGGCCTTCATGGTTTTGTCGAACTTTGGCTTCAGCCCTGAGGCGCTGTTTGCCGAGGGCGTCAAAGTGCGCACCGACATCGCTCTGGCAGGCGGCAAATCGCCCGAAGAAGCGGCCAAGGCCGGGCTCTCGATCATGGGGCCAGGTGGTTTTGTCAAAGACCCGATCTCGGCGATTTCGTTTGGCATGGCGCTGATGTTCGGCACCGCCGGGCTGCCGCACATCCTGATGCGCTTCTTTACCGTGCCCGACGCCAAAGAAGCGCGCAAGTCGGTGCTGTGGGCGACCACCTGGATTGGCTACTTCTACATCCTGATCTTCATCATCGGCTTTGGCGCCATCACCATGGTGCTGACCAACCCCGAGTTCGCCGATGTCAAAACCGGCGTCATCCACGGCGGTGCGGGTGCTGCCAACATGGCGGCGGTGCTGGTGGCCAAGGCTGTCGGTGGCAACGTTTTCTTCGGCTTTATCTCCGCCGTGGCCTTCGCCACCATCTTGGCCGTGGTGGCCGGGCTGACGCTGTCGGGCGCCTCTGCGGTCTCGCACGACCTGTACGCCACCGTGCTCAAAAAAGGCAAGGCCGACAACGCGGCTGAGCTCAAAGTGTCACGCGTCACAACCCTGGTGCTGGGCGTCGTGGCGGTGCTGCTGGGGATTGCGTTCGAGAAGCAAAACGTCGCCTTCATGGTCTCGATGGCGTTCGCGGTGGCCGCCTCGGCCAACTTCCCCGTGCTGTTCCTGTCCGTGCTGTGGAAAGACTGCACCACGCGCGGCGCGGTGATTGGTGGCTTTTTGGGCCTGATCTCCTCGGTCGGCTTGACCATCGTCTCGCCCTCGGTCTGGGAGTCCACCCTGGGCAACCCAGCCGGCTCGGCCTGGTTCCCGTACACCTCGCCCGCCCTGTTCTCGATGACCATCGGCTTCGTCGGCATCTGGCTGTTCTCGGTGCTTGACCGCAGCCCGCGCGCAGCCCAAGAGCGCGGTGCCTTCAAGGCCCAGCAAGTGCGCTCGGAAACCGGCTTCGGTGCCTCCGGCGCGTCGGGCCATTAAGCGCAAGGATCCAGCGCTCGTGCGCAACGCTTGACGCACTCAAAAGCCGGGCCAAGCCCGGCTTTTTAACGCCCATAGCCCAAACATCCATCCCCAAAATCCATCCCCCCAACCCTCGCACGCGGCAGGCTTGACCCACATCAAGCCGCAGACACTGCGGGCGCGCCATAGTTCAGCGTGACCCACACCGGGCACGGCACACACTCCACTACTGGCACACTCTTAGGACTTACGCAAAATTGATCTGGCTAGGCATTTTTTCGCAGACAGTACACCTGGTACGGCAAGAAAAAAGAACGACGCCAGGGCGGTTTTGCGTAAGTCCTAACTCTGACGCTCCCCACCCACGTGCACCCCATGGAGAAAAGAACAGCATGCTGTCTGCCTACATCACGCATTCGGATTGCCTCAAACATGAAATGGGCCCGGACCATCCCGAATGCCCAGAGCGCCTCGATGCCATCGCCGACCTGTTACTGGTCAAGGGCTATCTCGACTTCATGCAGACCTTTGATGCGCCGCTGGCCAGCATCGAGCAGCTGGCGCGGGCGCACTCCGTGCGCTACATCACCGATCTGCTCGAGCGCTCACCGCAAGAGGGCTACGTTGCCATCGACCCCGACACCTCGATGAACCGCCACACCGTGCAAGCCGCACTGCGCGCGGCCGGGGCTGCCGTGTTGGCGACCGACCTGGTGCTGCAAGGCCGGGTGGCCAACGCTTTTTGCAATGTTCGCCCGCCCGGCCACCACGCTGAGCGCAGCGCCGCCATGGGGTTTTGCTTCTTTAACAATGTCGCCGTCGGCGTGCGCCATGCGCTCACCGTGCACGGCCTAGAGCGGGTTGCGGTGGTTGATTTTGACGTCCACCACGGCAACGGAAGCGTCGACATCCTGGCCGGTGACGAGCGCGTCCTGATGTGCTCGATCTACGAAAAAGGCCTGTACCCCTTAAGCGCACAAGAAGTCGCCCAAAGCCCGCAGATGGTGCACGCCGGCATGGACAAACGCACCGGCAGCACCGAATTCAGGGCCCTTGTCGACGCCCACTGGATGCCTGCGCTAGAGGCCTTCAAGCCGCAAATCATCTATATCTCAGCCGGTTTTGACGCCCACCGCGAAGACGACATGGGCAACCTCGCCCTGCTCGACGCCGATTACGCCTGGGTCACGCAACGCCTGTTCGATATCGCCCAAAAATACGCACAAGGCCGGATCGTCTCCTGCCTAGAGGGCGGCTATGTGCTCAGCCCCTTGGCGCGCAGCGCCGCCGCACACATTAAAGTTCTCATGGGCGCAGACTGAGTCTGTGCCCCACTAACGACAGCCACCATCGACACAGCATGGAAAAACACTTCCTCCACCCCCTCTTCAACCCCAGCTCGATCCTGATTTTTGCCGGTGGGCTCGACCCCGAAGCCCTCACGTACGGCCCGGCGCAGCAGTTGGCCACGCAAATCCGCAGCAACGGCTACAGCGGTGAGCTGCGCTTTGTCGACACCCGCATGAGCGGCACGCTGGCCGAGTTGGCGCAGTCCAAGGCCGAGCTGGCCGTGATCGTGCTGCCCAGCGCCGAAGAGACCGAAAACGCACTGGAAATCGCCGGGCGCATCAAATGCCGCGCCGCGCTGATCATCTCCACCGGGCTCGACGCCGACTGCGCAGCGCGGCTGCGGGCAAGCGCCGAACGCCACCAAATGCACTTGCTCGGCCCCAATGGCAACGGTTTCCAGCGCCCGCACCAGCAGCTCAATGCCAGCACCATCGGCCCACTCGCCGCGCCCGGCCCACTGGCCTTCATCTCCCAATCGGGCGCGCTGACAGCGTCCATCCTCGACTGGGCGCAGCGCAGCGCAGTCGGCTTCTCAGCCGTGGTCTCGCTCGGCCCCAACACAACAGTCGACATCGCCGACGCGCTCGACTTTCTGGCATCTGACCCCAAAACCCACAGCATCGTGGTCTACATGGAAGGCATTCGCAACGCCCGCCGCTTTGTGAGCTCGCTGCGCGCTGCGGCCAGCGCCAAACCGGTGATCGTGCTCAAGGCCGGCCGCCAACCAGCCGGCAACGCCGCCGCCCTCACCCACTCGGGCGCCATTGTGGGCAGCGACGACGTGTTTGACGCCGTCTTGCGCCGCGCCGGAGCCGTGCGGGTACGCACCTTTTCGCAACTATTTTCAGCAGCCCGCTGCCTGGCCTCGCGCTACCAGCCCTCGGGCCGCCGCCTGGCCATCATCACCAACGGCGGTGGCCCCGGCGTCCTGGCCGCCGACTGGGCCAACCAGCTCGGCTTGCAGCTCGGTCGCCTCAGCACCGAGAGTGCCGACGCGCTGCGCCCGCAACTCTCAGCACACGCAACGCTCAGCGACCTGATCGACCTGGCCGAAGACGCCGACCCGGCCCACTTTGCCGCCGCCATCCAGGCCGCCCACAGCGACCGCAGCATCGACGGCACACTGGTGATTTACTCGCCCAAACTCGACGCCAACCCGACCCACATAGCGCAGGCGCTGGTCGATCTGCACAAAAGCATAGGCAAGCCGCTGTTCACCTGCTGGATGGGTGACGCCAGCGTCGGCCCGGCGCGCGCGCTGCTCAACGCCGCCTCCATCCCGACCTTTCGCACGCCCGAGGCCGCCGTCGACGCCTTTGCCAACATCGCAACCCACTTCGAAAACCAGCAACTCCTCCAGCAAACGCCAGCGCCGCTGTCGCACCTCTCGCAGCAGGCCAAACCCGACATCGAAGGCGCACGGCTGCTGATCGAGGGCGCCCTGGCCGAACGCCGCCTGGTGCTGAGCGAGCTCGAATCCAAGGCCTTGCTGGCAGCTTTTCATATCCCCGTGACCAAGACCATCTTGGCCCGCAGCGCCACCGAGGCGATGCTGATCGCCAGCCAACTCGGCTACCCGGCAGCGCTGAAAATCGACTCGCCCGACATCGCCCACAAATCCGACGTGCAAGGCGTGGTGCTCAACCTGGGCCACGCAACCCAAGTCCGCGACTGCTACAACGACATGGTCAAAGCCGTCGCCGAACTGCGCCCCGACGCCCAGATCAACGGCGTCACGGTGCAAAACATGTCGGCCCAACGGCGTGGCCGCGAGCTCTATATTGGCGTCGTCACCGACCCCTTGTTCGGCCCCATCATCACCTTTGGCGCTGGCGGCACCATGATCGAGCTGATCCACGACCGCGCCATGGAGCTGCCCCCGCTCAACCAGTTCTTGGCCCGCAGCCTGGTTCAGCGGGCCCGCGTGGCCGCAACCCTGGGCGCCTGGCGCGGCGCCCCGCCGATCGACATGGCCGCACTCGAACAGGTGCTGCTACGGGTCTCGGAGATGGTCTGCGAGCTGCCCCAGCTGCGCGAAATGGACATCAACCCCATCATCCTGGACGCCTCCGGTGCCCTTGCCGTCGACGCCCGCATCGTGCTGCAAGCCGCCTCCACGCACCAGCAAGGGCCGCACGGCCAGCACTACGGACACCTGTCGATCCTGCCCTACCCGTCGCAGTTCCAGCAAGACTGGCCACTGCGCGGCGGCGGCATCTACACCGTGCGCCCGGTGCGCCCCGACGACGCCAGCATGCTGCAAGCGCTGGTGCGCAGCCTCAGCGCCGAAAGCCGCTACTTCCGCTTCGCCTCCTCCATGCACGAGCTGCCGCACCGCATGCTGGCGCGCTTTACGCTGATCGACTACGACCGCGAAATGGCCTTGGTGGCGGTACGGCGCGAACGCAATGTGGGCGCGGATGGCCAATTCACCGAGACCGAACGCGTGATCGGCGTCTCCCGCTACATCAGCAACCCCGACCTCAGCAGCTGCGAATTCTCTTTGCTGGTGGCCGACGACTTTGCCGGCCAAGGCATAGGCTCGCGCCTGATGCAAGCCATCATCGCCTTCGCCCGCGACAAAGGCCTAGCGCACATCGAAGGCCTGGTCTTGAGCAACAACACCGGCATGCTCAAACTCATGCGCAGCCTGGGTTTTCAGGTCAAGCCGTTTGAGGACGACAGGGATTTCCGGCTGGTCAGCCGCCCGCTGTAAGACTGAAGGGCCGCGCAGCAGCGGGCCAGCTGCGCGTGCAGGCCGGTTGCTTCATCAAAGTTAGGACTTACGCAAAATTGACCTGGCTAGGCATTTTTTCGCAGACAGTACATCCAGTACGGCAAGGCAAAAGAACGACGCCAGGGCGGTTTTGCGTACGTCCTCGAGGACTTACGCAAAATTGTCCTGGCTAGGCATTTTTCCGCAGACAGTACATCCAGTACGGCAAGGAAAAAGAACGACGCCAGGGCGGTTTTGCGTAAGTCCTCAAAGTATTCCTGAATCCGTGGCCCCAAATCCCTCTATTTAAGGAGACACCCAATGCATGACACTGGCCTGAATTTCGACCTGGGCGAAACCATTGATGCCTTGCGGGCGGCCTTGCAAGACTTTTGCGCGCACGAGATTGCACCGCGCGCTGCCGCCATCGACCGCGACAACCAGTTTCCGCACGACCTTTGGCAACAGCTTGGCAGTCTTGGCCTGCACGGCATGACGGTGTCGGCGCAGTACGGCGGCACCGAGCTGGGTTATCTCGCGCACATCGTGGCGATGGAGGAGTTGTCCCGCGCGTCAGCCTCGGTCGGTTTGTCGTATGGCGCGCACTCTAATCTGTGTGTGAACCAAATCCACCGCAACGGTGACGCCGCCCAAAAGCAGAAATACCTGCCATCTTTGCTCAGCGGCGTCCATGTGGGCGCGCTGGCCATGAGTGAGCCGGGCGCGGGCTCGGACGTCGTCAGCATGCAGCTCAAGGCGACTCCCATGGACGGTGGCTACCGCCTGAGCGGCAGCAAGATGTGGATCACCAATGGCGGCGATGCCGACACCCTGGTGGTGTACGCCAAGACCGCGCCCGAGCTGGGCGCGCGCGGCATGACGGCTTTTATTGTGGAGAAGGGTTTTGCCGGTTTTTCCGCCGGCCCCAAGCTCGACAAACTCGGCATGCGCGGCTCCAACACCTACCCGCTTTACTTTGACAACTGCGAAGTACCGGATGCCAACGTCTTGGGCGGTGTGGGCAACGGCGCCAAGGTTTTGATGAGTGGCCTTGACTACGAGCGCGCCGTGCTGGCGGGTGGCCCGCTCGGCATCATGGCCGCCTGTATGGATGCGGTATTGCCCTATGTTCACCAGCGCCAGCAGTTTGGCCAGGCGGTGGGCGAGTTCCAGCTGATGCAGGGCAAGCTGGCCGATTTGTATACGACGTGGCAGGCGAGCCGGGCCTATGTCTATGCGGTCGGCAAGGCCTGCGACCGCCAGGCCCACGCGCGCACTTTGCGCAAAGACGCCGCTGGCGCCATCCTCTACGCCGCCGAGAAAGCGACATGGATGGCGGGTGAGGCGATACAGGCGCTGGGCGGCGTGGGCTATACCAAGGATTTTCCGGTCGAGCGGCTGTGGCGCGACCCCAAGCTGTACGAGATTGGCGCGGGCACCAGCGAGATCCGGCGCATGCTGGTTGGGCGCGAGCTGTTCATGGAAACGGCCTGAAAGCGGCGCGGTGGACTTGGCCCACCCCCGAAGCGCCTGCG
>JAYVXE010000011.1:0-9329 GCA_043785395.1 Burkholderiaceae bacterium
TGAAGACCTGTTTGGCGAAGAACTCGGTGCGCGCTTCATTGACTGTTAAACCGTTCAAGACCGAAGCCTTCCACAACGGCAAGTTTGTGACCGTCACCAACGAGAGCCTGAAGGGCAAGTGGTCGGTGGTGATTTTCATGCCAGCCGCCTTCACCTTCAACTGCCCCACCGAAGTGGAAGACGCTGCCGACAACTACGCTGAGTTCCAGAAGGCCGGTGCCGAGGTCTACATCGTGACCACCGACACGCACTTCTCGCACAAGGTGTGGCACGAAACATCGCCCGCCGTGAGCAAGGCCAAGTTCCCTCTGGTGGGCGACCCGACGCACCAACTGACCCAGGCTTTTGAGGTGCATATCGCCGAAGAAGGCCTGGCGCTGCGTGGCACCTTCGTCATCAACCCCAATGGCATTATCAAGACCATGGAAGTGCACAGCAACGAAATCGCCCGTGACGTGAAGGAAACCCTGCGCAAGCTCAAGGCGGCCCAGTACACCGCAGCACACCCTGGTGAAGTTTGCCCCGCCAAGTGGAACGAAGGCTCCAAGACCATTGCCCCGTCGCTGGACTTGGTCGGCAAAATTTAAACACCCCCAGGCTTCGCTTCGCTCTCGCCAACCCCCCTCGCATCGGTTCCCCAGAACCGATGCGACACGCAGGGGGCGACATGTGGCATCGGCTGTCGCCAGCCTCCGCCAGGAGCGGGCAGGCATTGTCCAGTTCCGCGGTGTCCGCTGGAAGGGCTGATGCGCGCTTCATGCGAGGGGATCAAGACGCCCGGGTGCCTGGCGCCCGGGCTTTTTTACGCCCAAATAACAAGATTTAACAAGATTTCAGGAGTTTTCCCATGCTCGACGACACCCTCAAAACCCAACTAAAAGCCTATCTGGAACGGCTGCAGCGCCCGGTGGAGCTGGTGGCGACGCTGGACGACAGCGCCACGTCCCAAGAGCTGCGCGAACTGCTGGAGGACATCCGTGCCCAGTCGGACAAGGTCACTGTGGTCGAGAACAACGATGCTGCCGTGCGCAAGCCCTCGTTCCTTGTCACCAACCCTGGCCAGGACAGCGGCGTGCGTTTCGCCGGTGTGCCGCTGGGCCATGAGTTCACCTCGCTGGTGCTGGCGCTGCTGCAAGTGGGCGGCCACCCGTCGAAAGAAGCGGCCGACCTGCTGGAGCAGGTCAAGGGTCTGGACGCTGACTTCCACTTTGAAACCTACTACTCACTGACCTGCCACAACTGCCCGGACGTGGTGCAGGCGCTGAACCTGATGAGTGTGCTGAACCCGCGCATCACCCACACGGCCATCGACGGCGGTGTGTTCCAGCAGGAAATTACCGACCGCGAAATCATGGGTGTGCCCACCGTGTTCCTGAACGGTGAACGTTTTGGCCAAGGCCGTATGGAGCTGGCCGAGATCGTCGCCAAGATCGACACCGGTGCTGCCGCCAAGGACGCCGCCAAGCTCAATGCCAAGGACGCCTTTGATGTACTGATCGTGGGGGGTGGCCCGGCCGGCGCGGCCGCTGCGGTGTATGCCGCACGCAAGGGCATCCGCACCGGTGTGGTGGCCGAGCGTTTTGGCGGCCAGGTGCTGGACACCGTGGACATCGAGAACTTCATCTCGGTCAGCAAGACCGACGGCCCCAGCTTCGCCTCCGCCCTGGAGCGCCATGTGCGCGACTACGAGGTGGACACCATGAACCTGCAAAAAGCCACGGCCCTGGTGCCTGCTGCCACCGAAGGCGGCCTGATCGAGGTCAAGCTGGAAAACGGTGCCACCTTGCGCAGCAAGAGCGTGATCCTGTCCACCGGCGCACGCTGGCGCAACATGAACGTGCCGGGTGAAGAGCAGTACCGCACCAAGGGCGTGACCTATTGCCCGCACTGCGACGGCCCGCTGTTCAAGGGCAAACGGGTGGCCGTGATTGGTGGCGGCAACTCGGGCGTGGAAGCGGCGATTGACCTCGCAGGTGTGGTCACACATGTCACGCTGCTGGAGTTTGCGCCAGAGCTGAAGGCCGATGCTGTGTTGCAGCGCAAACTCGCCAGCCTGCCCAACGTGGACGTGATCCTGAGTGCGCAAACCACCGAAGTGAATGGCGACGGCAGCCGCGTCACCGGCATCACCTACAAAAATCGCACCAATGGCGAAACCAAGACATTGGCGCTGGAAGGCATCTTTGTGCAGATCGGTCTGTTGCCCAACACTGATTGGCTCAAGGGCACGGTGGAGCTGTCCAAACATGGCGAGATCGTGGTGGACGCTCACGGGCGCACCAATGTGGCGGGAGTGTTTGCGGCGGGTGACGTGACCACCGTGCCGTACAAACAAATCATCATTGCGGCGGGTGAAGGGGCCAAAGCAGCGCTGAGCGCGTTTGACCACCTGATACGCAGCAGCGCTCCTGAGGAAGTCTTGTAATTATTAAATTTAATAGCTGCTAGCGCAATATTTATATTAATTTCAAGTATAAAACATGCTGAAATCCATTTATTTATTGCGGTGGCAGCTATCTAAATTTTTTAACGGACTGGGCTGCATGTTGACCGGGTTTTGACCGGGTGTTGACCGGATTTTCGCGCGGCACGCTTGCACGCGCAGACCATTCAAGGCAGGAATGCGTCCCTCCAAAGGTGATTTTTTCTCATCCATATGCGCGAGGATATATCGGTATTCAAGGCTTCCATGTTTCTGGATACTGGCAAGCAGCAAACGGAATTTCCCGTTGCCTGCTTGCCTGAACTCACGAAACCCTATGCTCGAACTTTTAGCCGTCGCGGTCATCACGCTGCTTGCCGTCATCAGCCCAGGCGCTGATTTCGCCATGGTCACACGCAACAGCCTCTTGTACGGACGTTCAGCGGGACTCTGCGCCTCTGTGGGAATTGCGATCGGCGTTCAACTGCATGTGTTCTACACCATGCTCGGTGTGGGATTGCTGATTCGCAATTCGCCCGAATGGTTCGTCGCCATCAAGCTGGCTGGGGCGGCCTACCTCGTCTACGTTGGCTACAAGACGTTCGCCAGCGGCCCTGCGCTGAACGCCGGATGCGGGACGTCACTTGGGACGTCAACGGGACTCGGTACTTTGGGGGCGCTGCGCAGCGGTTTTCTCACGAATGCACTGAACCCCAAAACCACGCTCTTCGTGCTCAGTGTCTACACGCAAGTGGTGCGGCCCGACACGCCTTTGTCGGTGCAACTCGGCTATGGACTTTTCATGTCGCTGGCCCATTGGGCCTGGTTCAGTCTGGTGACGCTGTTCTTTTCGGAGGCGCACTTGAGGGCCGGCATGCTGAAGCGGCAAATCGTGGTGAATCGCAGCATTGGCGCCGTGCTGATCGCTTTAGGACTTTCACTGGCGTTGGCCCCCGTCGCCATCCCCTGAGGCGCCAAGCATGGACATCGCCTGTATTCACCGGCATCACCGGCATCACCTGCATCACCGGCACCGATTTAGAAGAACTTTTAATCCCCGCACGCAGGCCCTCCACACACAGCCAGGATTTACGCACAACGGCCTCGGCACCGTTCTTTTTGCCCACCGTGCCGGATGGGCTGGGCGGAAAAAAACTGGCCAGGACGATTTTTGTCCGTCGGGAGATGTGCGGCCCAGCAAGGCCTCAAAGACGCCTAGTTTTGCTGCATTCCCGCGACCAGTTGCGTGACGTTGTGGCGCATCATTTGCAGGTAGCTGGCGCCGGGCTGGTCGGCGAGCGACAGGGCGTCGGTGTACAGGCTGGCCCCGATGTGCACGCCGGCGTCGCGGCTGAGCTGGGTTAGCAGTTTGGGGTCGCCCATGTTTTCGATGAAGACGGCCTTGATTTTTTCACGCTGGATTTGGCGGATCAGCTGCGCAACTGCCTTGGCGCTGGGGGCGGCTTCGCTCGACAGGCCTTGGGGTGCCAGAAAAACAATACCGTAGCGCTGCGCCAAATAGCCAAAGGCGTCGTGGGCGGTGATGACCTTGCGTTTGCTGGCCGGGATGGCGGCGAACTGCGCTTGGGCCCAGGCGTCCAGTGCTTGCAACTGCTGGATGTAGGCGTCGGCGTTGGCCTGGTAAACGGCGGCGCCAGCGGGGTCGGCCTGGGTCAGCGCGGCGGCGATGTTGCGCACATAAATCACCACGTTTTGCGGGTTTTGCCAGGCGTGCGGGTCGATGGCGCCATGGGCATGGCCGTGGTCATCGTGGTCATCGTGATTTTTTGCAGATTTGGCGGGTTTTGCAGGTTTTGCGGATGTGGCGGATGGCTGCTTGCCATGGGCCGGCAGCGTACTGGTTTGGGCTGCGGGCGCGGGGACGCCGTTGGAGGCCACCAGCAGCGTGCCTTTAAAACCAGCAGATTTGGCCAGCTTTTCGGCCCAGGGCTCAAAGCCCAGGCCGTTGGTGACCAGCAAGCGGCTTTGGACGATGGCTTTGGCATCGGTCGGCTTGGGCTCAAAAGTGTGGGCATCTTGGTTTGGCCCGACCAAGCTTGCGACGCTGACGCGCGCACCGCCCACTGCGTGCAGCAAGTCGCCCAGGATGCTGAAGCTGGCCATCACGGGCAGTTTGATAGCGGGCGGTGTGGGCTGTGTGGCTGGTGTGGGCGGTGTGGCGGCAAAGCCAAGGCTGGCCAGCAAGGCGCTGCCGACAAGGGCTGTGCGCAGCAAGGAGGGGATTGAACGCGTCATGGAGAGACCTTTCGAGGATGAAAACGGGCCGCGCTGCACAGGCTGCACAGGCTGCACAGGCTGCAAAGTTGGCGGCAAAGCCGTGCTGGTGTGGACTAGCCAACCCGGTGGCGGCTGCGCCAGACCCGTGGCAGCCAGCCGCCGGGTGCCAGCAGCAGCGAGGCGGCGTAGAGCACACCAGCGCAGCCAATGATGGTCGGCCCCGAGGGCGTGTCCAGGTGGTAGGACAGCAGCAGGCCGACGCTGCCCGCCAGCATGGCTTGCAGGCTGGCGTTGAGCAATTGGGCTGGCAGGCTGTCGTGCCACAGGCGGCTTGATACAGCGGGCAGCATCATCAGGCCGACCGCCATCAGCGTGCCCAGGGTTTGGAAGCCGGCCACCAGGTTGAGCACCACCAGCATCAAAAAACCCTGCTGCCAAAGCCAGCCACGGCTACGGGTGGAGGCCAAAAAAACCGGGTCGAAACTCTCTAGCAACAGGCCTCGGTAGAGCGCGGCCAGCAGCAACAGGCTGGCGCTGGCAACCCCGGCGACCAGGTACAGGCCGTCCATGTCGACCCCGAGCGCGCTGCCAAACAAGATGTGCAGCAGGTCGAGCTGGGTGCCGTGGCGCGAGATCAGCGTCACGCCCAAAGCCAGCGCCACCAGGTAGACGGCGGCCAGGCTGGCGTCCTCTTTGAGTGCGGTAAAGCGCGTCACCAAGCCGGCCAGGCCCGCCACCAGCAATCCGGCAACGACGCCGCCCAGCGCCATGGCGGCGAGCGACAGGCCGCTGAGCATGAAGCCAATCGCCACGCCCGGCAGCACCGCATGGCTGAGCGCCTCGCCCAGCAGGCTCATGCGCCGCAGCGTCAAAAAAACACCCAAGGGCGCAGCGCTGAGCGCCAGCGCCAGTGTTGCGACCAGCGCCCGGCGCATGAAGGCGAATTCGGCAAAAGGTGCGAGGCTGGCCTGCCACAGCAGGTCAAGAAAATGTGTCATGCAGCGGCTTGTGGTGTGTGTGCAGAGAAAGCGCGGGCGTGTCGATCTGGCACAGCCCGGCAGCGTCATCCCAGGCCTCGGCCATGCTGCGGGCGCGGGCCAAATGGGGGGCGGTCAGCACCTCGGCGGTGGCGCCCCAGCCGACCAGCTCGCGTGCCAGCAACAGGGTTTGGGGGAAGTGTTGGTGCACCAGTGCATCGTCGTGCAGCACCGCCACCACGGTGCGCTGCTGTTGCTGCCAGTGCCGCACCAGTTGCAGCAAGTCGTTGGTGGTCTTGGCGTCGACGGCGTTGAACGGCTCGTCCAACAAAATAAGTGCTGCGTCTTGCAGCAGCAAGCGGGCAAACAGCAGGCGCTGAAATTGTCCGCTCGACAGGCTGCCGATATTGCGCCGCTCAAAGCCGCCCAGGCCGACCGCGCGCAAGGCCTCGTCGGCCTGGGCCCGGACCGC
Organism: Burkholderiaceae bacterium; assembly: GCA_043785395.1. GTDB lineage: Bacteria > Pseudomonadota > Gammaproteobacteria > Burkholderiales > Burkholderiaceae_C > JAGOEY01. The sequence goes on from JAYVXE010000011.1 coordinate 6,110, forward strand.
GCGCGTGAGGCAGCCCCAAGCGCCGCTGGCGGCCCAGCAGCCGAGCAAAACGCAGTCGCGCACATGGATGGGAAAGCTGCGGTCGATCTCGGCCACCTGCGGCAAATAGGCCATCTGCGCGCGCGGCAGGTGCAAGCGCAGCGCGCTGCGGTCCTCCAGCGGCAGCAAGCCGATGATGCTTTTGAGCAAAGTGCTTTTACCGGCGCCATTGGGGCCGACCACGGCGGTCAGCGAGCCGGCGGCAAAGCTGCCGCTGATGTGGTGCAGCGCCGGATGTTGGCGGTAGCTTACGGTCAGGTTGCGCAGCGTGATGATGGGTGCTGCGGCACTGGGCGGCGCGGCTGGCGACAGCGGGCGCAGGGTGTTCACCACGGAGCCACCTCCAGCGCGGCCCAGGCCACCGCCAGCCACAGCAAGGCGATCACCGGCAACAGCGCCAACACCCGCAGCCACGCGGGCCACGCCAGCACGCTGAAGTAGGTGTCAGCGTGCGCAGGGTGGTGCGCAGGGTGGTGCGCATGGCTGTGCGCAGGGGCGGGGGCTGGCGGCGTTGCTGTGTGGGGGGAAGGGCTAGGCATATCCGGCGGTACCAAGAAATAAAGGGTGGGCGGCGCGTGTGAGGAACGGCAGGACTTGCGCAAAATTGTCCTGCTCAAGGCGACCTAGTGTGCTTACGGATTTTTATAAACGCTCGCGCTGGGCTTGTGCGCAAGTCGTGGGAGGCGTCAACACAAACAGGACTTGCGCCAATAGGCGGGCTCGGCGCGAGCGATGGGTCTGGGCGGAAGTCTTGGGGGTTTTAGAAATCTTGGCCTACCAGCACGGCCGGTTTTTCAGTCAGGATACGGCAAGGATACAGCCATAATGCAACTGAATTGCGTTAGAGTGTAGCGCAACCCAGTTTGCATTCATGCCGCAAGACGAGCGCGCCGCTTCCAGTGCACCCGTGGAGCTGGCTCTGCCAGGCCACCGGGTGCGCCCCCTTGAGGGGGTGGCGCCGCAGGCGCTACGGGGGTGGTCTAAGTTCACCAGGCCACTGGGTGCGCCCCCTTGAGGGGGAAGCGCCGCAGGCGCTTCGGGGGTGGGCCAAGTTAATATGGCCTTCTTCCGGGCTCAGAGCCTAACTCGCAGACACTGGGCCGCTCAGTGCGAAAAAACGTGAAGGGGATTTTTACCATGCAAGCAGCGCCGTCCACCAAGGCCCAAGACCCGATCGATGCCCTGTTGTCGGCCCACGGCCTGCGCCGCACAGCAGCGGCGCGGCTGGTGCTGGGCTGTTTGCTGGCGCACCCCGAGACCAGCTTCACCCATGCCCAATTGCAGGCAACGCTGAACGCGAATGCGGGCAATGCCCCCAACCAGGCGCCGGCGCTAGACCGGGTTACGCTTTACCGCTTGATCGACCGCCTGACGCAAGTCGGCCTGCTGCTGTGCCGGGTTGACGCCCTGCGTGTGCGCCGCTACCAGGCGATGCCGGCAAATGTTTACACAATGCCGCATTTTGAGTGCCAAAGCTGCCACCGCGACAGCCTGCTGCCCGAGGCACTGCAATCCAGCGGGATTGACCTTGAGCGCGCCGCCCAGTCGGCCTTGCAAGCCTTGCAAGCACTTGGCTACCAAGGGCTGAGCATGGATTTTTCGGTGCGCGGCGTCTGCGTGGACTGCGCAACCAGCTAGCGATTCTGCCAAAAAAACCAACCCGAGCGTTTGCCATCGATGGGTACCAGGTCTTGGGGAGTTTGGCTTCGTGGCGCTTGTTTCTTCGTATTTTGTAGCTGCTAGCGCTTGATTTGTATGTATTCCAAGTATTTATATGATTGAAATGTATTGGTTACTAGCGCTATAAGCTCTTAAATAGATAGTATTTGCGCAAAATTGCTTGCTGAGCCCCATCCGCCACGGCTCAGCGCTTGGCCCTTAACTGTCACGCACTGGGCCAGCACTCCGAACGATGAACCACGCCGCGAGACGAGCGCGCCGCCCCCAGCGCAGCCGTGGATCTGGCTCCGCCAGGCCGCCGGGTGCGCCCCTTGAGGGGCTGAGGGCCGAGGCTCCAAGCCTGCCTGCGCAGGCTTGGACGGTCCCGAAGAGCCGCTACCTCTGGCAGCGACTCGTGGCGCCGCAGGCGCTTCGGGGGTGGGACAGATCAGCTGTGAAACTTCAGCACCAGCGGCACGATCAGCAGCGCGACGATGTTGATGATCTTGATCAGCGGGTTGATCGCCGGGCCAGCCGTGTCCTTGTACGGGTCGCCGACGGTGTCGCCGGTGACGGCGGCCTTGTGGGCGTCCGAGCCCTTGCCGCCGTGGTGGCCGTCTTCGATGTACTTCTTGGCGTTGTCCCAGGCGCCGCCGCCGGTGCACATGCTGATGGCCACGAACAGGCCGGTGACGATGGTGCCCATCAGCAGGCCGCCCAGCGCCTTGGGGCCAAGCAGCAAGCCGACCAGGATCGGGGCGATCACCGGCAGCAGGCTTGGGACCATCATTTCCTTGATGGCGGCGGCGGTCAGCATGTCAACCGCGCGCCCGTATTCGGGCTTGGCCGTGCCGTCCATGATGCCGGGGATGTCGCGGAACTGGCGCCGCACCTCTTCCACCACCGCACCGGCGGCACGGCCCACGGCCTCCATCGCCATGGCGCCAAAAAGGTAGGGAATCAGGCCGCCGATGATCAGCCCAACAATCACCAGCGGATCACTCAGGTTGAAGCTGATAGCCTGGCCGAAGCTCTCTAGCCGGTGCGTGTAGTCGGCAAACAGCACCAGCGCGGCCAGTCCGGCCGAGCCAATCGCATAGCCCTTGGTGACCGCCTTGGTGGTGTTGCCGACGGCGTCCAGCGGGTCGGTGACGGCGCGCACTGCCGCCGGCATGTCGGCCATTTCGGCAATGCCGCCAGCGTTGTCGGTGATAGGGCCGTAGGCGTCGAGTGCGACCACGATGCCGGCCATGCTCAGCATCGCTGTCGCTGCGGTGGCAATGCCGTACAGCCCGGCCTGTGCGTAGGCGCTCAAGATCGCGGCGCAGACCAAGAGCACCGGCCAGGCGGTCGAGCGCATCGACACCCCGAGTCCGGCAATGATGTTGGTGCCGTGGCCGGTGGTCGATGCCTGGGCAATGTGCTGCACCGGCGGGTACTGGGTGCCGGTGTAGTACTCGGTGATCCAGACCAGCGCCGCTGTCAGCGCCAAGCCGACCGCGCAGGCACCGAACAGGCGCAG
>JAYVXE010000012.1:0-2846 GCA_043785395.1 Burkholderiaceae bacterium
CCGACGTGGGCTGGGGCCACCAGATCCGAAGCTACGTGCTGGACAACAGCCGCATCAAGGACTTGCGCACCAACGTCGAAGTCTCGGCCACGCAAAAAGTGCTGGACGGTGATTTGGATGTGTTTATCGAAGCCTCGCTCAAACTGGGAGTTTGAGGCTGGGCTGGTGGCTGACACAGCCAGCGGCCCAAGCCAGCCAAGCCCGAGAGCTTGGTGGGTTTGGGCCGAAGTTTCCCCTGCGCACGTGCACGGGTTGGCGGGCCACTGGCAACCGACATCCCAACTTGGAGGCCGTCCATGGACAATGTCGGCCAAGTCCTGCTTGCGACACCCACCACGGCACCGCCGTCCCTAGGAGATTTTTTTCATGATGCGTGAAGGACAAATTACCGCCACCCGGCGCGAGGACTACACAGCTCCGGCGTTTTGGATCGACACAGTCGAGCTCTGCTTTGACCTGGATCCCTTGAAGACCCGGGTACTCAACACCATGACGCTGCGGCGCAACCCCGATGTCGCCGCCCAGCCGCTGCGCCTGGACGGCGAGGCGCTCAACCTGGCGCGGGTGCTGGTCAACGGGCAGGGTGCATCGTTCAAGATCGAAGCTGGCCAGCTGGTGCTTGACCAGTTGCCCGCCGAGGGCAGCTTCAGCCTGGAGATATTCACCACCTGCGCTCCCGCCCTGAACACAGCGCTGAGCGGCCTGTACCTGAGCAACGACTCGTTCTTCACCCAGTGCGAGGCGCAGGGCTTTCGCCGCATCAGCTACTTCCTTGACCGCCCGGACGTGATGGCCAGCTACCGCGTGACGCTGCGCGCCAACCAGGCCCAGTACCCGGTGCTGCTGAGCAACGGCAACCTGGTCGACAGCGGCCCACTGCCGGACGGTCGCCACTTTGCGAGCTGGGTTGATCCGCACAAAAAGCCCTGCTATTTGTTCGCACTGGTGGCCGGCAACTTTGTCGCCCGTGAGCAGCGCATCACCGCGCGCAGCGGCCAAACCCATGTGCTGCAAATCTATGTGCGCCCCGGCGACCTCGACCAAACCGAGCACGCGATGCGCTCGCTGATGGCCTCTGTCGCCTGGGACGAGGCCCGCTTTGGACTCTCGCTCGACCTTGAGCGCTTCATGATCGTCGCCACCAGCGACTTCAACATGGGCGCCATGGAGAACAAGGGCCTGAATATCTTCAACACCAAATACGTGCTGGCCAAGCCCGCCACCGCCACCGACGCCGACTACGCCAACATCGAATCGGTGGTCGGCCACGAATACTTCCACAACTGGAGCGGCAACCGCGTCACCTGCCGCGACTGGTTCCAGCTCAGCCTGAAAGAGGGGCTGACGGTGTTCCGTGACCAGGAATTCAGCCAAGACCTGTGCGCCGACCCTTCGGCCCGCGCCGTCAAGCGGATCGAGGACGTGCGCCTGTTGCGCGGCCTGCAGTTCTCCGAAGACGCGGGCCCGATGGCACACCCGGTGCGACCCGAGAGCTACATCGAGATCAATAATTTTTACACCGTCACGATTTACGAAAAAGGCGCAGAGCTGGTGCGCATGATGCAGACCCTGGTCGGTCGAGACGGCTTTGCCAAGGGCCTGGCGCTGTACTTTGCCCGCCACGACGGGCAGGCCGTGACCTGCGACGACTTTGCCCAGGCCATCGCCGACGCCAACCCGGCCAGCATGCTGGCCCAGCAGCTGACGCAGTTCAAGCGCTGGTACAGCCAGGCCGGCACGCCGCACTTGCAGGCCGAGGGCCACTACGACGCTGCTACGCGCAGCTACCGCCTGAGCTTCGCGCAAAGCTGCGCCACAACGCGCGGCCAGACCGACTCCGCCCCCTTCGTCATCCCGATCACCATCGGCCTGCTCGGCCCGGACGGTGCGGCGCTGGCGCTGCACCTGGAGCCAGACCACACAAGCAACAGCAGCACCACCACCACCACCACCACCACCACGGCCGCCGCGCCCACCAGCCATACCTACGTGCTCAGCGAGGCCAGCGCCACGCTGCACTTCCACCACCTCGACGCCGCGCCCGTGCCCTCGCTCTTGCGCGGCTTTAGCGCCCCGGTGCGGCTTGACTTTGACTACAGCGAAACCCAGCTGCTGACCCTGCTGGCGCACGACAGCGACCCCTTCAACCGCTGGGAGGCCGGCCAGCGGCTAGCGCTGCGCAGTGCGCTGAAGGCGCTTGCCGCCCATGGCGACAGCACGCACGCCGCAGCGCCGGTCTTCAACGACGGCTACATGGAGGCCATGCGCCAACTTCTGCGCGACCCCAAGCTGAATGCCGCCTTCAAAGAGCTGGTGCTCAGCCTGCCGTCCGAGGGCTATATCGCCGAACAGCTCAGCCCCCCACAGCCGGTCGACCCGCAAGCCATCCACGCCGTGCGCGAGCGCATGCGCCGCCAACTGGCCGGGCAATTGCAGGCTGACTGGGTGTGGGCGTTCGAAGCCCACCAAGACACCGGCGCCTACCAAGCCGAGCCGCAGGCCGCCGGTCGCCGCGCGCTCAGCGGCCTCGCACTCAGCCATTTGTGCCTGGCCGCCCAAGCCAGCGGCGAGCCGCTGTGGCCTGGCAAAGCCTACCAACGCTTCAAAGACGCCGGCAATATGACCGACCGTGGCAACGCCTTGGCCGCCCTGCTCCACAGTGGCCACGCCCTGGCCGAGCCCGCCTTGGCGCGCTTTTATGCCGAGTTCAAAGACACGCCGCTGGTGCTCGACAAATGGTTTGCACTGCAAGCCAGCGCGCCCGACCAAGACGGCCACATCCTGGCGCTGGTCAAACAACTGCTCAAGCACCCCGACTTCAGCCTGCACAACCCGAACCGGGTTCG
>JAYVXE010000013.1:0-2831 GCA_043785395.1 Burkholderiaceae bacterium
CGGTCGGGGTAGCCGAGCGAGATGCGCATCAAAAAGCGGTCGAGCTGCGATTCGGGCAGCGCAAAGGTGCCGAGCTGGTCGTGGGGGTTCTGCGTGGCGATGACGAAGAAGGGCGTGGGCAGCGGCCGCGTCTCGCCTTCGATGGTCACCTGCTTTTCTTCCATGGCCTCGAGCAGTGCGCTCTGCGTCTTGGGGCTGGCGCGGTTGATCTCGTCGGCCAGCAGCACCTGGGCGAAGATGGGCCCGGGATGAAAGATGAAAGCCTCCTTGCCACGTTCGTAGATCGACACGCCCGACAGGTCGCTGGGCATCAGGTCGGAGGTGAATTGGACGCGGGAGAATTGCAGCCCCAAGCTGTGCGCCAGCGCATGCGCGAGCGTGGTTTTGCCGACCCCTGGAACGTCCTCGATCAGCAGGTGGCCACCGGCGAGCAAGCAGGCGACGCAGTCCCGGATCTGGGCTGATTTGCCAATAAGCACCGTGTTAAGCTGATCTAGCAGGGCTTGGAGTTGGTATTGCGTTGCGTGCATGCCGCTGCATTATGCGTATCTGGGCCAGCGCTGCGATACGCACCAGACCCCGCACTCCCTCGTTGTCCGGACGGCGCCACGCCGTAGGCTTGTTCTGGTCTGTTGACCACACCCAACCCCTTTTTTCCATGGATACCCTGAAGCAACTGAGCGCTGATTTCCAAAGCTCCAACGCCTGGCTTGAGCTTGGCCTGCTGGGCGCTTGCCTGGTGCTGGCCTATGCGCTGTGTCGGCGGCTGGGGCGCCGGTCTGCTGCGACATCGGTCTGGTTTGGCCGCAAGACGGTGGACGGCGTGCTGTTCCCGTTGCTGGCATTGGTGCTGGTTTTTTTGGCGCACACGCTGCTGGCCCATTACCAGCCTGTGTTTGTGCTGCATATTGCGCTGCCGATGGGCTTGTCGCTGGTGTTGATTCGCGTCTTTGCGCGGGTGCTGCGGCTGGCGTTTGCGCATTCGGCTGCGATCCGCCTGTTTGAGCAGGCGCTGTCCTGGCTGGCTTGGGGCCTGGCCATTGTTTGGATTTTGGGGCTGATGCCTTGGTTGCTGGCTGCGCTGGATTCGGTCAACGTGGGGCTGGGGCGCAACCACATCAGCTTGCTGACGGTGCTGGAGGGCTTGCTGTCGTCGCTGTTGGTGCTGGTGGGCGTGCTGTGGTTGTCGGCCACGGTTGAGCAGCGGGTGCTGCGCAACTCGGTGCACGATTTGTCGGTGCGCAAGCTGACCGTGAACGTGTTGCGCGCGGTGCTGCTGTTTTTTGGCCTGCTGCTGGTGTTGTCGGCGGTCGGTGTCGACTTGACCGCGCTGTCGGTGATGGGCGGCGCGCTGGGTGTGGGTCTGGGTTTTGGCCTGCAAAAACTGGCTGCCAACTACGTCAGCGGTTTTGTGATCTTGCTGGAGCGCTCGCTGCGCATTGGCGACAACGTGCGGGTGGACGGTTTTGAGGGCCGCATCGCCGACATCAGTACCCGCTACACACTGATACGAGCCCTGAACGGGCGCGAGGCGATTGTGCCCAATGAGACTCTCATCACGCAGCGGGTGGAAAACCTCTCGCAACAAGACCGCAGGCTCAATCTGAGCAGCAACATCGTGGTCGGCTACGACAGCGATGTGGCGCAGGTGCAGCAGATCCTGGCTGCCGCCGCCGTCGCCCAGGAGCGGGTACTGCGCGATCCGGCGCCGGTGGCCTGGCTGGTCAGTTTTGCCCCGGACGGGATCGAGTTCAGCCTGAATTTTTGGATCAGCGACCCCGAAAATGGCCAGGCCGGCCTCAAGTCGGCGGTGAATGTCGCCATGCTGGCCGGCCTGCGCAGCGCCAATATTGCTATCCCATTTCCGCAGCGGGTGCTGCATGTGTCTGCGCCGCAGCCGCTGGCGGCGCAGCTCGGCGCAGGCCGGGGGGAGTCCCGGTGATGACAGCGCCAGCGCGGTTTGTGCCCTGTGTTGCAGGGCTGCTGGCGTAGAATTTTTGCGCACTGGTTGGGTAAAAAAGCACGATCGTGCTTTTTTACCGCAGTCACGCCAGACCGGTTTGGATCGCAGGCATAGAATCGGTCGCTTTACCTCAGTGATAGGACTTACGCAAAATTGTCCTGGCTAGGCATTTTTCCGCAGACAGTACATCGAGTACGGCTGGTCAAAAGAACGACGCCAGGGCGGTTTTGCGTAAGTCCTCAGTGATCTCAAACCAACAAACAAGGGAGCCGCAGCTATGAAGGTGTTAGTCGCCGTGAAACGGGTGGTGGACTACAACGTGAAAGTCCGGGTCAAGTCGGATGGCAGCGGGGTGGATATCGCCAACGTCAAGATGAGCATGAATCCGTTTGACGAAATCGCCGTCGAAGAGGCCATGCGGCTGAAGGAAAAGGGGCTCGTCACCGAGGTCATCGCAGTCTCCTGCGGCGACGCCAAGTGCGCCGAGACCCTGCGCACGGCGATGGCCATTGGCGCTGACCGCGCCATTCTGGTCGAGACCGACGCTGAGCTACAGCCGCTGGCCGTGGCCAAGCTGCTCAAAGCGCTGCTGGACAAAGAGCAGCCCGGCCTGGTTATTTTGGGCAAGCAGGCGATCGACGATGACGCCAACCAGACCGGCCAAATGCTGGCCGCGCTGGCCGATTTGCCGCAGGCCACCTTTGCCTCCAAGGTCGAGCTGAGCGCCGACGGCGTCAACGTGACGCGTGAAATCGACGGCGGCCTGCAAACCCTGGCGCTGCGCCTGCCCGCCATCATCACCACCGACCTGCGCCTCAATGAGCCGCGCTACGTCACCTTGCCCAACATCATGAAGGCCAAGAAAAAA
>JAYVXE010000014.1:0-2795 GCA_043785395.1 Burkholderiaceae bacterium
AAGTCGGCGTTGAAGATTTTGTGGCGGCAATGCTCGCTATTGGCCTGCGCAAACATCATCAACTCCACATCGCTCGGGTTGCGCTGCAAGCCGCAAAAGGCGTCGACCAAATAATCAATCTCGTCGTCTGCCAGCGCCAAGCCCAGGGCGCCATTGGCCGCCACCAGTGCCGCGCGCCCGCCGCCCAGCACGTCCACCGTTTGCAGCTCCGCGCTCGGCAGGCTGGCAAACAGTGCCGTCGCCTGCGCCAGCTCGAACAACACTGACTCGGTCATGCGGTCGTGCAGCAACGCAGCCAGCTGCGCCTGCTGCTGCACGTCGAGCTGGGTGGGGCCAAGCAAGCCGCTCTTGAGCGTGATGCGGTAGGCCACCATGCGCTCGACGCGGCGCAGCGCCAGCCCGCAGTTGCGGGCAATATCGGTCGCCTTTGAAGCCCAGGGCGACAGCGTGCCCAAACGCGGCGTCACCAGCAGCAGCAAGCCGTTGTGTGGCCCGTTGTAAGGCTCGCCGTAACTGAGCAGCGCCGCCAGCCGTTGCTGGCTGCTGGCGTCCAGCGCCGCATCGGTCGCAACCAGATGCACAAAGCGCGCAGCCACACCGCTGATCTTGCTGTGCACAGCCTGCAGCTGCACCAGCAACTGCTGCGCACGAAAGTCGCTGAGCGCATTGCCGCCTTCAAAAAAAGTCAGCTCTGGCGGCTGGATCGGCTGGATCGGCTGGGCGGGCTGGGCGGGCTGGGAGGACGGGATTGAGGGCGCTTGGAGCACGTCAGTGGGAGTGGGCAAGGTCACGGTGGGCGGCAGTGAAGAAGAAAAAGCAGGGCAAAAAAGCAGGGCGGCTCAGCCAGGGCACGGCGCTGAGCCGGCTAAAACGCGAGACCCCGGCAGAACGGGGCCGGGCAACGCAAGGGGGAAGGCCAAGGAAGGCCGCATTTTACGGCGACTCCATCGCTGGCAGCGGGCCGCCCACCCGCACCCGCACCCGCACAGCAGATCCAGGATAATCCGGCCCCATGACCATTACCTACAAAAGTGCCGCCGACATCGAAGGCATGCGCGTGGCCTGCAAATTGGCGTCTGAGGTGCTTGACTACCTCACACCGTTTATCAAGGTCGGCGTGACGACGCTTGAGATCGACCAGCTGGCGGGCGACTACATGACCCAGGTGCAGGGCACCCGCTCGGCCACCCTGAACTACCAGCCACCCGGCTACCCGCCCTACCCGGCCTCGCTTTGCACCTCGCTCAACCAGGTGGTCTGCCACGGCATTCCGAACGACAAGCCTTTGAAAAAAGGCGACATCATGAACATCGACGTCACCGTCATTACCGCTGACGGCTGGTTTGGCGACAACAGCCGGATGTACTTGCTGGGCGAGACCTCGATTGCCGCCAAGCGCTTGTGCGCACTGACCTTCGAGGCGATGTGGCTGGGCATTGTGCAGGTCAAGCCGGGCGCGCATTTGGGCGACATTGGCCACGCCATCCAAAAATTTGCCGAGGGCCACGGCTTGAGCGTGGTGCGTGAGTTTTGCGGCCACGGCATTGGCAAAGTGTTCCACGAAGACCCGCAGGTGCTGCACTATGGCCGCCCCGGCACGCTCGAAGTGCTCAAGCCCGGCATGGTGTTCACGATCGAGCCCATGGTCAACGCCGGTCGGCGCGAGATCAAGGAGTTTGGCAACGACGGCTGGACCATCGTCACCAAAGACCGCTCCTTGTCCGCCCAGTGGGAGCACACCGTGCTGGTCACCGAGACCGGCTACGAGGTGATGACACTGTCGGCTGGCAGCCCACCGCTGCCGGCCTTTGTCAGCGCCACCCGCACCTGAGCGCTGGGCAGCGCCCGCCGCGTCCCTCATGACAGAGACCGAAGCGCTGCGCACCGCCTACCGGGACGCCAAAGCCGCACTGCTGCAAAGCCGCAGCCAAAACGCATCGACCCGGGGCATCCTGACGCTGCTGCAAAGCTTGTCGGCCTTGGCCGACCGCACGCTGACCGCGCTCTGGGCGCAGGCCGGATTGCCGCCCGCTATGGTGCTGGTGGCCGTCGGCGGTTTTGGCCGTTCGGCGCTGTTTCCGTACTCGGACCTGGACGTGCTGCTGCTGCTGCCCGATACCACGGACGACGTGGACAACATGGACGACACCGACAACGCCGTGGCACCAGAGCACGCGCTGTGCATCGAGCGCTTTATCGGCAGTTGCTGGGACGCGGGGCTGGAGATCAGCTCCAGCGTGCGCAGCATTGGCCAATGCCTGGCCGAGGCGGCCACCGACGTGACGGTGCAGACCGCGCTGCTCGATGCGCGCCGCCTCACCGGCAGTCGCACCCTGTTTGCCGCGTTCACACAGCGCTTTAACGCGGCCATCGACCCGCAAGCCTTCTTCATTGCCAAGACCTTGGAGCAACGCCAGCGCCACCACCGGTTTGAAGACACGCCTTACGCGCTAGAGCCCAACTGCAAAGAATCCCCCGGCGGCCTGCGCGACCTGCACATTGTTTTATGGGTTGCGCAGGCGGCGGGCTTGGGCGCCAGCTGGGATGCCCTGGCCCGCAACGGCTTGGCCAGCGCCTACGAAATCCGGCAAATCAAGCACAACCAAGCCCTGCTCAGCCTGGTGCGCACGCGGCTGCACCTGCTGGCACAGCGGCGCGAAGACCGGCTGGTGTTTGACCTGCAAACCGCCGTCGCCGAGGCCTTCGGCTACCGCCCCACAACGCACGGCCCGCGCCGCGCCATGCGCATCAGCGAAGTGCTGATGCGGCGCTATTACTGGGCCGCCAAGGCGGTC
>JAYVXE010000015.1:0-9142 GCA_043785395.1 Burkholderiaceae bacterium
CTCGCGGGTGTAACCCACCAGGTCGCACAGCGTCTTGTTCACATACAGGATGCGCCCAGCCAGATCCCTGGCGCGCAGACCGACCAGGGCGGAATCTTCCATCGATTGCCGCCAGGCGGCCTCGGATTGCGAGACGGTGACCGCCCGTTCGACCCGGCGCATTTCCCGGCGCAGAAAATGCGACGCGGCGGCGCCCAACAGCAGCAATCCGGCGAGCAGCGCCAGCGTACGGCTGTTGTGCTGCCATGACTCCAAGGCGTCGTACGGCGTCAGCCGCAGCGTTGTGTCCCTGAAAGCGCCCAAAGGCCTTTCGTACCGGGCGCCATCCGGCGCTTTCTCGAGCACCGACGTGGTGGCGATGACCTCGCCCAGCTCGGATACGAAGTCGACCTGGTAGCGGCGGGTCAACCAGGACAAGTCGGTACTCTGCAACAGGTCTGTCATGTCGTAGCGCGCCAGCAACTGCCCCGCCGATCTGCCGTCTGCACCGGACACGGATTCGACAAAGTGGTCGGTCTGGCCCCTGGCCTGGATGCGCAGCGCTTCGCTGGACCCCGTTGGAATGGGCGCCAGACGTGCGGCGCGCGCCACCACCTGGCGGTCGGCATCCAGCCAGACCAGACGGTTCCAGAGCCGGTCCATGCCCGCCACTACCTCGGGCATGGCGGCCAGCGCAGCATCGGCATTGCCAGCGGACCCAGGCAGATGGTCCGCCGCCTGGCGCAGCTTGGCCTGCTCCGCGTCCTTCCTGCCGGCCAACTGCACCTCGACACTCGATGCATCGGCAAGCAGTGTCTGCTGGAACTTTGCACGCTCCTGCGCGTCCCGGAAATCCGCCCACCGGGCGATCACGATGACAAAGGCCAGCGCAAGGACGGCGGGCAGCAGCCACAGGGAACGCCGGATCACCGATGGCCGCGCCGTGGGATGAAACGGCCGGGGCATCAAGGTGAAGGGCATCGGCAAATTCTAGGTTGATCGCCGTGCGCAATTCCAAAACGGGAACCCGCATGTGGAAAGCCACATGTGTGGATGGCCACAATGGTGGCGGGACCATTGCACGCATAGACTGCAGACACCTCAAGGACCCACCATGCAGTACCAACGGCCAAACCGAATCGAAGAAGCCCAGGATTCGGGCCGCCGTTCCATTGCCAGGGCCCTGGCCGCGGCACCGCTGGTGCTGGGTCTCTCCAGCTTGCACGCCACCCCGGCGCAGAAGCCGATCGTGATCCAGTTCAGCCACGTGGTCACGCCCGATACCGCCAAGGGCCAGGCGGCACTGCGCTTCAAGGCGCTGGCCGAGTCCCGCACCGGCGGCAGGGTGCGCGTCGAGGTCTATCCCAACAGCACGCTCTACAAGGACCGCGAGGAGCTCGAAGCGCTGCGGCTGGGGACGGTACAGATGCTCGCGCCCTCCCTGTCCAAGCTGGCGAAACTGGGCGGTGGCGACTTCGAGGTGTTTGACTTGCCGTTCCTGTTCAGGGACAGTGCAGCGGTGCGCGCCGTGGTCGAGGGCCCTGTCGGCGCCTCGCTGCTCGGCAAGCTCCAAGCCAGCGGAATCAAGGGCCTGGCCTATTGGGACAACGGCTTCAAGGTGTTCACGGCCAATCGCCCATTGCAGGCCGTGGACGATTTCAAGGCCCTGAAGATGCGGGTGCAGGCCTCCAGGGTGCTGGTTGAGCAGATGAAAGCGCTTGGCTCTGTGCCCTCGGTGTCGCCGATGATCGATGTGTACCAGGCGCTCAAGGACGGGCGGCTTGACGGCCAGGAGAACACGCCGTCCAACATCTACACCCAGCGTCTGCATGAGGTGCAAAGCCACATGACGCTTTCCAACCACGGCTACCTGGCCTATGCCGTCATCGTCAACAAGCTGTTCTGGGACAGGTTGCCGGCGGACATCCGCAGCCTGCTGGAGGGCGCGATGCAGGACGCCACGCGTTACGCCAACGGCATTGCCACCGCCGAGAACACACGGGCACTGGATCAGATCCGGAGCGCCGGCAGGCTGACCGTGTACACCCCCGGCGCGCAGGAGCTGGCTGCCTGGCGCACGGCCCTGATGCCGGTGTACCGGCAGTCCCGCGACTGGATCGATCCGGTCACGCTGGCTGTGATCCAGGCGAAATCGGGCGTACCGCCGTAGTCGGCGCGCATGCGCACTGACGCCAACGGCGTCGGCAACCTGTCACCCAACTCAGGAATCTGCAGGGCACGAGAGCCCGCAGGGGGAGCGCTGCGCCCGAACGCCGCGATCGAGCCACGCATCTTCATCACCAAGCAAACGAGGAACCCCATGAACAACTTGCAGCAACCTGGCCGCGCAAAGCAGATTCCCTGGGTTCGCCTGGCGACCGTGGCAGTGGGCATCGTTGCCCTGGCCTTGTTCGCACCCATCGTGTGGCTGGCCGCAACGACGGGTGTCGGACTGCTGGTGCTCGGTGCCATCCTGGCGGTGGGATTCGCCGCATTCCAGACGCTGCCCTTGCTGGGACAAAAACTTGAGAACCGGCTGCTGGCGGCGCGCAAGGCCGAAGCGCGGCGCAACCCGATCGAGCAGCTGCAGAACGACATCCTGCGCCGGGCCGAACGCCTGCGCGCGTTCAGCAAGGCGCTGGTGACCGTGGGCGGCAAGATCGAGTCGATCAGCCAGCTGGTGGCCGAGAGCCGCCAGAGAGATCCCGGGCACGTGCTGGACCAGCAACAGCGGGCACTGCAGCGGCTGCAGCAGTTCTACACGCTCAATCTGCGTCGATTGGGCCAGGCCAAGGCGGCGCTGGACGAGTTCGGCGACACGGTCAAGCGCAAGGAAAGTGAATGGATCATCGCGTGCGCGATTGGCGAGGTCACGGAGTTGATGGACCCCGAAGCCGGCGACAACCTGATCCAGGGCCTGCTGACGGATACCGCGCTGCGCACGGTACAGGACCGGTTCAACAGCATCTTCGCAGAGCTGGACGTGCAAATGAGCAGCCTGGATGGGCCTACCGGGACCATCCTGACCGGCGACGGTCTGGACCGCATGGACGCGTTGCGCCTGCCCGAAATCGCATCGCAGCGGGAGCGTGCATGAAATTCTGGACCCAACTTCGGCTGGCGTGCCGCGTGATCGTTGCAGCCATCGCGCTGGTGGCGCTGCTGGTCACCTACCTGACAGCCCCAGCCAGTCATCTGCAGCAACCCCGTCCCGTGCCCCCGGCCACCAATCCCGCGGACAGCCTGCGCGCACCGGGTGGGACGACCGGCCTGTAACGCCCCGATTCTTTCAACCCCAAGGAGATCACCATGAAAAGTATCAAGACCACTATGACCGCAATGGCCCTGGCCGTGATGGCATGCGCCCATGTGTCAGCCCAAAAAGCCACGCCGATGGCCGCCGGTGGAGACCCGCTGCGCATCGCCACCGGCAAGAAGGGCAAGGGCTATTCCAAGCTGTTTGCGGATATCCAGTCGGTCTGCGGAACCCAGCTGGCGTTGACGGAAGTCGAGACCGAGGGCGGGTTGCAGAACCTGACCACGCTGGCCGCCAACAAGGCCGATCTGGGCTTCGTTCAACTCGACACCCTGCAGGACCTCAAGACCTCCGACCAGGCCATCGGAGGCTTGCAGGCGGTACTACCGCTCAACGCAAATCTGCTGCACGTCGTTGCGCGCGCCGATGGCTACAGCTCAGTCGGCCCCGAGAGGTACTGGGGTGCCCTCAAAGGCACGACCACGACCGTTCCGGTCGGAAAGTTCTCGGATCTCAAAGGGCTTCCAGTGGCCGTGGTGGGTTCGGCCCGAGCTCTGGGTCGGGTACTTGACCGCGGGCAAGCCATGACGCTGCAATTCATCGACGTAGAAACCGACGAGCAAGCGTTTGCCAAGCTCAAGGCCGGGGAAGTTGCCGGCGTCCTGAGCACCAGTGGCTGGCCCAGCGGGCCGATCCAGAAGCTCAGGCGGGACAGCGCATTTCGCCTGCTCCCGTTCGACGCCGCGGTGCAGCCGCCGTACCAGCTGGTGCGCAAGAATTACGAAAATCTTGACGCCTTCAACCACGCCTTCCTGGCGGCCCCCAATCTGCTGGTGACCCACCCGTTTACCGTGACCGGCGCCAAGGGCAAGATGGTTGCCGCACTGCAGACCTGCATCGTGAAGAACCTGGTGAACCTGCAGGAGGGACCGTTCGAATCAGCGTGGCGCGAAGTCAGGAACACATCAGACACTTTTGGTTGGCCACGGTTCGGCGTTTCTGGCACCCACTGACGGAATACCCCCCACAATGGCGGCGTGAAGGCAGGCTTCACGGGAGTGGTCATCACAGGCTGCATTGCAGGAAATGCTCACCGCTCTCGAAGTAACCAGCCGTACCCGCAGCCATGTGGTCCAGGTTTCACAGCCGCGCTTTGCCGCTCGGCCCGAGGGAGCTTGGGCCTTTCTGGCGATGCGCAGCGCAGCCGCAAAGGACGGGTTCGACCTGCTGCCGTTCAGCAGCTTTCGGGACTATGCGACCCAGTTGCGGATCTGGAATCAGAAGTTCTGGATGAATGCATCCTTGCGTGCCCTGTCGTTGCAGCAGGCTCCACGCCACCGCCATCGCTACTTGGAACCCACCGGAGCGGCACAATCATCGGCGACGCGCTGCGCAGTTCCGCGCTTACCAGCGTAATGCATTGCGATCCTGAGTGGTTCTTGCTGCATGTTCTGAAGAACGCAAGCTTGCGCAATGCAACACTCAGACAGCTAGAACTCGACGCAGCTGAACTACAACGCGCAGGAAGAGAGGTAAATCACTTTCTCTTGGAGCCCTGGCTTGCTGGCGCTGCCGCCAGCAACGAGGTTGCGCAGTAGTGACGCATGAGTACGCGTGGGCAGCTTGCGTATCTCCGTCTGCAATGTGCTCGCGTTAGCATCAGTGCGCAAATGGCTCATCCAGCAGATGAATGCACCTGTCGGGCCCAGCCCCTCTTCTCCACGCGGCGAATGTCACTGGCTGCGGATAGTTTTACCAGGTACGGGGCAAGGTTAACCAGCTCCTGGTCAGTCGGGTCGCCAAAGAATGGAGCCACGGCGACGAGGTTACCGTAGTTGCGGGTGTGCTTCTCCGGACTATCGTCAACCATCACAACCTTGGCCAGATCGAAGCCAATCTTCTTGAGTTTTGAAAGGCGTTTGGCCATGGTCCAGGTATCGCGCAAAAAGTCCCGTTCCGGCGTACAGCGGTCGCGGGCCCAGACAAACTTCAGTGCCGGTGCATCCGCAAATATCAAGCCGCTCAGCACCCGGGCATAGTCCGGCGAAGACGACGTCCACACAGCGAGATCGTAGGTCAAAGACAAACCATGAAGGAACCCCTGGAGTCCAGGCCGGAAGTACACGTGGTACGGAGGAACATGAAAGTCTGGCGCCAGGTCGAGGCGATCCTCACAGGCGTAGATGAGCGTTTCGTCGAGATCGAGCACAAGCAAGGGCCTGATTGCCTCGGGCCGGTTGGGGCTCAGCGTCTGAAAGTTGTCCGAGTGGTTCATGGCTCTACAAGTTTCGCCTTACCCGCTACGCGCTGTCGCACCGCCACAAGAATCCGCCGAAGACGATGGTGGGCGTCACGATGATCGTCAGTAGTTACCGCAATGCAGCCTGCAGCCGCCGCGAGTCGTGTGCAGGCTCGGGCAAAAATCCGCTGCGCAAACACCCAGGCGGCTGGAGCCGAAGCGTCTTGCATCACCGCCAGCATAGCGTGCATCTCGCGAAGGAATTGCACGGCGAAGCCCTCGCTGTGACACGCGATCGAAAAGCAATTGTGAACCAAATCCATCAACTTGATCGTTTTGGCACGCGGGCATGCTCCACTCGTATGGGCTAGATCGCGCTGCTTGTGCACTTCCCGGTTGCCTTCGGACAGGCGACTCACATCGGTTAGGTCGGCGACCAACATCGCCACGGGTTCACCGAAGCTGCGTGCGACATCACCAATTGAGACCGGCGTTTCTTCGACGGCGTCGTCCAGCAGGCTGCGCAGCGTGTTTCCCTGACAGGTGGACAAGGGACGGACCCACAGAGGGTAGCAAAGGACCGCGATTTGGAAGCACTGTCTCCATTGCGCGTGACGCGCCGGTGCCCCAGAAGCCGCTCACCCAGCTCCTCGATCGTCGCCTGTCGCGCAATGCAAAACTGCTGTTGCTGCCGGTAGGCCGTGCCTTGGTCGCCGGTGCGACCCGATGTCTTCGCTCCCATGTCCGTTCTCCAAGACGGCGCGGCCGAGGTCACAAGCGCCAGTTTGTCCATAGCAAGCCACCTGCTCGCGCAGGTGGATACCAGGAAAAATCCCGATGTCATGCAAGGCGGGGCCTTGCGGACGTCACATCAGTGCCGCCTCCAGCCGCCGGTTCTCAAGCCTTGCGCAGGCCCGTTCGTGCATCCGCCTGGCGAACTCCCACGCCACCGGGTCCGACGCATCCCGCATCAGCGGCAGGCTGGCCTGCATTTCGAGCAGGAAGTGGCCGGCGAAGCCGCGGTCATGCCGCACGATCGACAGGCTGTTGTGCACCATGTCCATCAGCTTGACGGTCTTGGCGCGCGGCTGTGCGGCGGCGGTGTGCAACAGGTCCATGCGCTTGCGCACGGCGCGGTTGCCGTCACTCGGCCGGCTCACGTCGGTCAGGTCGGCCACCAGGGCGGCCACCGGCGCACCGAACGTACGGGCCACGTCGTCCAGCGTCACCGGCGTGTCCTCCACCGTGTCGTGCAACACGGCGGCGAGCAGCATGTCGTCGTCGTGCGCGAAGCGGCTGACCATGCGGGCCACGGCGAGCGGGTGCTCGACGTAGGGCCGGCCGTTGTACTTGCGCGTCTGCGTGCCGTGCGCCAGCGTGGCGAAGGCCACGGCACGGGCAAACCTGTCGGATGGGTTGAACATGGTTGTCCTCCTTGATGGTTATTGGTTGTCGGTTGCTGGTTGTGGGGCCATGACGACCCTGCGGCACTGCGGTGCCGCAGGGGTCCGGTCAGCGCAGCTTGACCAGGCCGTCGAGCACCTGGTCCAGCCCGCCGAAAACGGAGATCTTGTCGATGCGCGCGGCCACCCGCTCCAGCGTCTCGAGCTCCTTCATGCGCAGAGCGATGGGGTTGCCCTCCATCACCTTGGCCGTGTTGAGCAGCGAGCGCGTCGCGGCGGTCTCCTCGCGCCGACGGATTCCGTTGGCCTGCGACGACTTCTCGGCCTCCACCACCTGGGCCAGGATGGTCTTCATATCGCCCGGCAGCACGATGTCCTTCACACCCACGCTCTCCAACTCCAGGCCGAAACCCGCAAGCCGGCTGCGCACGTGTGCCGCCACCACCTCGTCGATCAGCTTCTTGTCCTCCAGCAGCTCGTCCAGCGTGCGCGTGCCCACGGCGGCGCGCAGGCCCAGCTGCAGTTCCCGGTACAGCATGTCGGCCGGTTTCTGCAGCTCGGTGGCCGCCTTGCGCGGGTCGGTGCAGCGCCATGTCGCCGACAGGTTCAGCCGGATGCCGACCTTGTCGCGCGTCATGATCTCCTGCCCGGTCACCTCCGCCGTCTGCAGCCGCAGGTCGACGATGTCGACCGACACACTGCGGTCGAAGCGCCAGAACGCGTAGGACCCGGCCGGCAACACCCGAGCGATCGTGCCATTGATCAGCAGAATGCCGGCACCGTAGGCGGGTACCAGCACCTGCAGCACGCCAGCCAGCCCGGCCACCGGGCTCTGGCGCAGCTGCGTCTGCGACAGCAGCGCCGCCAGCGCGGACGGCACCTCGGCCGAAGCCTCGATGTCGTGCATCTCGACCTCGACGTCGACCAGGCCGGTCCAGTACAGGCGCCGCGTGGCGGGAGCCAGCACCTCGACCAGCACACCGTCGATCCGCAGCAGGCCGGCGCAGGTTTGCGGCACCTGCACCTGCACCATGGCTGCCATGCCGGCCATGGGATGCTGGCGCGCCTGCGTCTGGGTCAGCCGCAGCGCCAGTTCGGGTGGAATCCAGGGCGAAGCGACGACGTTGTGCAGCTCCAGCTTCACGTCGACCAGGCCGGTCCAGTACAGACGCCGGGTGGCGGGTGGCAAGACCGCGACCAGCACGCCGTCGAGGCTGAGCAGGCCGATCTGGGTTTCACCCAACTCCACCCGCATGAACTCGGCCGCCACCACCTCGGGCTGGCTGGACAGCAGGTACGCAACGAGCCCGTGCTCGAATGCCGCTTGCTCGATGCCGAACATCTGCACCTCGAGCTTGTCGAGGGCGGCAAACAGGCGGTGCGTGCCTGGCTTGAGCACGCGCTCGAAATCGCCGTTGCGCAGCACGATGCCGCGCTGGTTCTGCTTCACTGTCACGCGCTGGTATTGCATGGTTGTTCTCCTTGTGGTTGCGTGTCATTCATAAAAAAGGTGCCGTTACAGGGCGGCAGCGGGTGGAGGGTGCCTGGACCCTGGCACCACGGGGTGCCCGCGGCTTGCGCCCGGAGGCTCTGCCGCTTGCTGACCGTGGGCGCGGGCCCCGCGTGTTCACCACACGAGCCGCCGCCGCTGACGGACATCGGGTCTGGCGCGCTGCAACTCAGGCACGGGGCCCTTGCTGCGTTGCGTTGCTCCCGCCGTCCGCGTCCGGCGTGGTCTTTCGACCATTGGGTGGATTGGCATCGCTGCCGTTCCGGTGGATCGTCACCCGGGGCTCGAACCCGGCACAATGCGAGCCGATCTCGATGACGCTTGGTACCTGCGCTCTCCAACGGCGGCATGTGCAGCCGCAACGGACAAGCCGGCAGGCCACACACCGGCGGGGCGGGCCTGCGCCCGAACCCCGGCCTGTGAGCAATCGTTTTCCTGCGCAGACTTCTTATGGCTCTGTCGCCATTTCGTCAGTGCTCACGACGCGCCACCCGCACGTTGCACGCGAGCGCCGCCGTAACGACGCACACGCACATTTCGGCCGAGCCCAGGGTGGGGCTTCGCGACGGCCTACGGCGCAAGCACTGACGAAATGGGGCGGGAGCCGGTCGATGACCCGCTCCCGCACATTTCGGACAGCGGGGGCACGACGTGCACAAGGCACGGCCGCGCTGCTCCCCCACTGTCTGCATGACATCGGGTTGTTAAAGAGCCGCCCCAGGCCGAAGCCGGGGCCCGACCGGTCGCACGATGGC
>JAYVXE010000016.1:0-2789 GCA_043785395.1 Burkholderiaceae bacterium
CGTCCTTGCGCACAAGAGTGCGCTGCGTCCTCGCGCCTTGCCTGACACGCCGATCACGCCACCCTCGTATGCATCCAACTGCGGTTTCTAGGTTAAACCGAGCTGTCAGCGGCCCCAAATAGCCCTTCAACTGAACCCGCCGCACACCGGCTTGCGGCTTGCTGCGCCAGGCCTCGGCCAGCGAGCGATTCAAGTCGATGGCGCGGGTCGGGTTGAATGGAGGCCTTACCGGGGCCGTGGCTCCAAGCTGCTCAGCACCATATGGCAGATCAAGTCTTCGGCTTTGGCATAGTCGTGGGCCGTCAAGGCCGGCTTGCCCAGCAGCAGCGCAAACTGGGCCTCGTGCTCGGCATAGGCTTGGGTCACCGACCAGATGATGAACATCAGATGGGTGAAGTCCAGCCGCGCAATGCGACCTTCGCGCGCCCAGCGCTCAAAGCAACGCACATCGGCCTTGAGCAAAGCGCCAACGCGGCTGGCAATCGCAGCGCCGTAGCGCGGCGCGCCGGCAATGACTTCTTTGGTAAAGACTTTGACGCCGTTCGGGTGCTCGCGCGAGTAGCGCAGCTTGGCCCGGATATAGCGGCGCAAGGCCGGCTGCGGGTCGTCGCTGGCCGACAAATCCTCCATGCTGCCCAGCCACAGCGTCAGTACATCGTCTAAGACGCGCTGGTACAACAACTCTTTGCTGGCGAAATAGTAGAGCAGGTTGTGGCGGCTCATACCGACTGCGCCCGCAATGCTCTCCAAGGCCGTGCCTTCAAAACCAAACTGCGCAAATTGACTCTGTGCCTCTTGCAAGATGGCATTTTCTTTGTGCAGCCTGGTGGCGCTGGGCAGGCGCGTTCCCGCAAGCGCTGGCACAGCGGGCGTTGCCGGAGACGGTTTTTTTCTCATGGTGCGGAGGAGGGCAAGGCGATTGCCAGGGATTTTACCGATTGGTAAATTTTTACGGGTTGGTAAATTGAAGCGGCTGCCGCTGCAACGACCCGCCGCTCCAGGGCAGCCGCAAGCATCGCACAGGCAGGTTTGCGCAAAGCCTGGGCCGCTTTCGGCGCTTTCGGCGCTTTCGCCGGTTTGTGCCCAGCCATGTTTCTCGAATCTTACTGAAGGATTTGTGATGGAACCACTAGCCCACCGTGCCTGCGGCATCCACGCCGCCCGTTTGAACCTGGCCGACTATGCCGCCAATTTCAGCGACTCGCAGCCGGCCTTGACCTCGGCCCAGGCCTTGCTTGAGGCGGACCGTTGCTACTACTGCTTTGATGCGCCGTGCACCACCGCCTGCCCAACCGGCATTGACGTTCCCACGTTTATCCAGCGCATTGCCCAGGGCAATCTGCGCGGCGCGGCGCAGACGATTTTGCAGGCCAACCCGTTGGGGGGCATGTGCGCCCGGGTCTGTCCGACCGAGGTCTTGTGCGAGCAAGCCTGTGTGCGCCAAACGCAGGAGGACAAGCCGGTGGTGATCGGTGCCTTGCAGCGCTACGCAACCGACGCCCACCTAAGCCAGCCGGGGCCGCCACTGTTCCGACGCGCCCCGGCCAGTGGCAAGCGGGTGGCGGTCGTGGGTGCCGGGCCGGCCGGCCTGGCCTGTGCCCACGGCTTGGCCGTCCGAGGCCATGCGGTGGTGCTGTACGAGGCGCGGCCCAAGTTGGGCGGCTTGAATGAATATGGCTTGGCCAGCTATAAAACCACCCAGGGTTTTGCCCAAAAAGAAATCGACTGGTTGCTCTGCATTGGCGGTATCACGGTGCGCTGCGCGCAGCAACTGGGGCGCGACATCACGCTCGACGGTTTGCTGGGCAACTTCGATGCTGTGTTTCTGGGCCTGGGTCTGGCCGGGGTGAAGGCACTGGGCATCACCGAGCCCCAGGCTGCGGGTTTGCGCAATGCGGTGGACTTTATTGCCGAGCTGCGCCAGGCCAGCGACCTCTCCCGCGTGCCGGTGGGGCGGCGGGTGTTGGTGATTGGTGGCGGCATGACGGCGGTGGACGCGGCGGTGCAGGCGCGCAAGCTCGGCGCCGAAGAGGTCAGCATCGTGTACCGGCGCGGCCCGGCCAGCATGTCGGCGTCGCTGCAAGAGCAGCAATGGGCGCAAACCCACGGCGTCACACTGCGCCACTGGGCCAGCCCGCAAGAAGTTCTGTGCGAAGCGGGGGCCGTGTGCGGCGTGCGCTTTGCCGTCACCGAGGAGCGGGACGGCGCTTTGGTGGCGGGTGCGGAAAGCTTCACCCTGGCCGCCGACATGGTGCTCAAAGCCATTGGCCAGAGCTACCTGCCAGCGTCGGCAGGCCAGACGATTGCGCTGACGGCTGGGCGCATTGCCACCGACGCGGCCGGGCGTACCAGCCGGGCCCGGGTCTGGGCTGGTGGCGACTGCCGGGCTGGCGCACGCGACCTGACCGTCGTTGCCGTAGAGCAGGGCAAGCAAGCCGCTTTGTCGATCCACCACAGCCTGGTGTCCTGAGCCGCGCGCACTCCTCTTCCTGCAGCGGCGCCTGTTGCCGGTTCTTGCGTAAGTCCTGAGTCTTTTTGGAGCATCTTCCATGGCCGACCTGCAAAGCAATTTTTTAGGCATCTCCAGCCCCAACCCCTTCTGGTTGGCATCGGCTCCGCCGACCGACAAGGAGGTCAATGTCTGCCGTGCCTTCGAGGCTGGCTGGGGCGGGGTGGTGTGGAAAACGCTGGGCGAAGACCCCGCCGTCGTGAACGTCAACGGCCCGCGCTACAGCAGCTTGCTGGGGCCAGATCGGCGGGTGATCGGATTCAACAACATCGAGCTGATC
>JAYVXE010000017.1:0-9116 GCA_043785395.1 Burkholderiaceae bacterium
CAAAAATCAAAGAATCACCCGGCAAGAAGGGCATGACGACCAAGCCGGTTTCAACGAAAACAATCACAAACAGCAGTGCATAAATCCACAAACCATAGGTTTGCACAAAGGCTTCGAGGTGCTGGTCAATGTGCAGGACAAAGCCAATCAGGGCAGAGATTACTTCCATCGCTCAGAACCTCATTGCCCGTACTACCGGCACGACCAGGCCGACGGGGCCGGCACCGGAGAATTCGCAAAAAAACAAAAAAGACAACGGCATATATATATTCATACAACGGCAAAACGTTTGCCTAAGTTTCTAAAAAAACACATGCCGCGCCCGGTTGCGGCAAAGGGCATTGCACATGCTAGCGCCGGGCCGGTTTTGCACCTGCACAGCGGGCCGGGCTCACTCCACGGTCACACTTTTGGCCAGATTCCTGGGCTTGTCGACGTCCGTGCCACGCGCCAGCGCTGTGTGGTAGGCCAGCAGTTGCAGCGGCACCACGTGCAGCAGGGGGCTCAGGGCGCCGTAATGCCCCGGCATGCGGATGACGTTGATGCCTTCGCTGCTCTCGATGTGGGTATCGGCGTCGGCCAGCACGTAGAGCACGCCGCCGCGCGCGCGCACCTCTTGCATATTGCTTTTGAGTTTTTCCAGCAAGGCGTCGTTGGGTGCGACGGTGACCACCGGCATGGCGCTGGTCACCAGTGCCAGTGGGCCGTGTTTGAGCTCGCCGGCGGCGTAGGCCTCGGCGTGGATGTAGCTGATTTCTTTGAGCTTGAGCGCGCCTTCTTGCGCTATCGGGTAGTGCAGGCCACGGCCCAGGAACAGGGCGTTGTCGAGCTTGGCGAAGTCTTGCGACCAGGCGATGACTTGCGGCTCCAGCGCCAGCACCGCTTGCAGCGCGGTTGGCAGTTGGCGCATGGCTTGCAGGTGCTCGGCCTCTTGCGCGGGCGTCAGCCGGCCCTTGCTTTGCGCCAGCGCCAGCGTCAGCAAGAACAGACCGCCGAGTTGGGTGGTGAAGGCCTTGGTCGAGGCAACGCCAATTTCGACCCCGGCGCGGGTGATGTAGGCCAGCTTGCATTCGCGCACCATGGCCGAGCTGGCGACGTTGCAAATCGTCAGCGTCTGCGCCATGCCCTGGCTTTGCGCGTGGCGCAGCGCGGCCAATGTGTCGGCGGTTTCGCCCGATTGGCTGATCGCAACCACCAGCGTGTTCGGGTTGGCCACCGAGCTGCGGTAGCGGTACTCACTGGCGATTTCGACCTGGGTTGGCAGACCGACCATGGCCTCCAACCAGTATTTGGCGACGCAGCCGCTGTAGTAGCTGGTGCCGCAGGCCAAGATGAGCACGGAGTCAATCGCTTTGAAAACGGGGTAGGCGGCGGCGGCACCGTCAAACAGCTCGGGCACGATGGCGCTCACGCCGTCCAGCGTGTCGGCAATGGCGCGTGGTTGCTCAAAAATCTCTTTTTGCATGTAGTGGCGGTAGGGGCCGAGTTCGGCTGCACCGCTGTGCGCGTGCACGGTTTTGACGGGCCGCTGCACTGGCTTGTGCTGGCGGTCCAGGATCCAGTATTTGCCGAGCTGCAAGTCGACCATATCGCCCTCTTCGAGGTAGATGATTTGGTCGGTGACGCCGGCCAGCGCCATGGCGTCACTGGCCAAGAAGTTCTCGGAGTGCGCGCTGCCCACGCCCAGGATCAGCGGCGAGCCAGAGCGTGCGCCCACCACCCGGTGCGGCTCGTCTTTGCAAAATGCCGCCAGCGCATAGGCCCCACGCAGCTGCGTCAGCGCCGCTTGCAAGGCCTCGAACAGGTCGCCTTGGTAGAGGCTGTCGACCAGGTGGACGATGACTTCAGTGTCGGTCTGGCTCTCAAACACATAGCCCTTGGCCTGCAATGCGGCGCGCAGCAGGTCGTGGTTTTCGATGATGCCGTTGTGCACCAGTGCAATCCGGCCTGGGCGGGCTGCTGTGTGCGCCGCGTCGCCCGGGCCGTGGCTGAAGTGCGGATGCGCGTTGTGCACCAGCGGTGCGCCGTGCGTGGCCCAGCGGGTGTGGGCAATGCCGGTGCCGCTCTCGATCTGCTCGGCGCTGACCTGGGCTTGGAGCTGTGCCACGCGTGCTGTGCTGCGCGCGCGCTGCAAGCCGTTGGCGTAGACCGCCACGCCGCAGGAGTCATAGCCTCGGTATTCCAGGCGTTGCAGGCCTTGCACCAGGAGCGGGACGATGTTGCGGGTAGAGACGGCTGCGACGATGCCACACATGGGATTCCTTTGAAAACAATGCAGCGATGCTAGGGCTTTGTCATTTTTCTGTGCAGTCTATTTTTGATGAAATATGAAATTTAATTTCATGCAAATTAATTTTTGAAATTTAATTTCATTAAAATGAAAAATATGGAAAAAATAGAGCTTGATGCCATCGATATTCGCCTGCTAGACGCCTTGCAAACCGATGCCTCGCTGAGCAACCAGGCGCTTGCTGCGCTGGCGCATATCTCGCCGCCAACCTGTTTGCGCCGCATCAAGCGGCTACAGGGCAGCGGTTTGATTGCGCGCCAGGTGGCGCTGCTCAACCCCGACTTGCTGGCCCCACTGCTTGGCCACGGCCTGACCGCGCTGGTGGAGATCAGCCTTGACCAGCAGGGCGCCGAGCCACTGGACGCCTTCGAGGCCAAGGTGCTGGCCGAGCCCCAGGTGCAGCAGTGCTACCGGGTTTCGCCGGGGCCGGATTTTGTGCTGGTGCTGCGGGTGGCCGACATGCCGCAGTATCTGGCGCTGACGCAGCGGCTGTTCACCAGCGATGCGAACGTGCGCAATGTCAAGGCGTTCTTTAGCGTGAAATGCGCAAAATTCGAGCCTCGTCTGGACTTGCAGCCTTAACTCTCATGCATGGGCCAAGCGCCCCGAACGATGAAACAAAGGACGCGACGACGAGCGCGCCCTCAGTGCAGCCGTGGATCTGGCTCTGCCAGGCCAGCGGGTGCGCCCCCTTGAGGGGGCGAGCGCCGCAGGCGCGACAGGGGTGTTTCACGTTAGTCCAATTTTTGCGGCCGCGCCCAATTCGCCACGCTGAGCTGCTTGCCACGCGCCACGCTGAGCGCGCCGGGCGCCGTGCTTTTGGTGATGGTCGAGCCACCGCCCACGGTGCCGCCGGCGCCAATCGTCAGCGGCGCAACCAAGACGCAGTTGCTGCCGATATGCGCATCGGCCTCGATGACGGTGCGGTGCTTGTGCGCGCCGTCATAGTTGGCCGTGATGCTGCCGGCGCCGTAGTTGACGCGCTCGCCAACGACGGCGTCGCCCAGGTAGGCCAGGTGGTTGGCCTTGGCGCCGGCGGCCAAGCTGGAGTTCTTGACCTCGACAAAATTGCCGATGTGCACGTCCGCACCCAGCACCGTGCCAGGCCGAAGCCGGGCGAACGGGCCAACCTGGGCGGCGGCACCGACTTGCACCGTGCCGCCGTCCTGCACACCGCCGTCGATGTGGCTGAAGGGCTGGATCAGCGCACCGGCGGCAATGCTGGCGTTGCTGATCACGCAGTTCGCGCCAATGCGCACGCCCGCACCGAGGCTGACCTGGCCCTCAAAGATGCAGTTGACGTCGATCTCCACATCCGGGCCACAACGCAGCGCACCGCGCGCACCACAGCCGTGCGGCCAACGCGGGTCGGCACGCAGATCAAAGCGCGCCGGATCCATCAGCCGCACGCCCTGCTCCATCAAGGCCTGGGCTTGGCGGCGCTGGTAGATGCGCTCTAGCTCGGCCAGTTGCACGGGGCTGTTGACGCCGGCCACCTGCGCGGCGTCGCTGATTTTGTGCGCCACCACGGCCACGCCGTCAGCCACGGCAAACCTGACGATGTCGGTCAGGTAGTACTCTTGCTGCGCATTGTTGTTCTCCAAGCGCGCCAGCCAAGCGCGCAGCAGCCGGGTGGGCGCGGCCAAGATGCCGCTGTAGATTTCGGTGATGCGGCGCTCGGCGGCGCTGGCGTCTTTGTGCTCGACGATGGCCTGTACCGGCGCATCTGGCGCATCTGGAGCCTGCGCCCCGGCAGCGCCCCGCACGATCCGCCCATAGCCGCTCGGCTCGGGCAAATCGAGCGTGAGCAAGGCCAGCCGCTGGCCGTCGCACTGCGCCAGCAGCGCTTGCAAGGTGCCCACCTCGGTCAGCGGTACATCGCCCGACAGCACCAGGGTGACGCCGTCGTCGCCCAGCAGCGGCAGCGCTTGCTGCACGGCGTGGCCGGTGCCGAGCTGCGGTTGTTGGCGCGCAAATTGCAGCGCCAACGGCGACCCCGCAACACCGCTGACAGCCGGCGCGCAAGCCGCCTCCACCTCGGACGCTGCATGGCCGGTAATGAGCACGGCTTGGCGCGCCTGCAAGTGCGCTGCGCAGTCAAGGACATGGGCGAGCAGGGCGCGCCCGCCCAGCCGCTGCAACACCTTGGGGCGCGCGCTGTGCATGCGCGTGCCTTTGCCTGCGGCCATGACGACGACGTCGATCGGGTTTGCCATGAGATCACCTTTAAAAATGGGAAGGAAATGTGCGCCAACAAGCCTGTTGAACGCGACCGAGGCGGTGCGAATGAGGGCTTGCGCAAAATTGTCCTGGCTAGGCATTTTTTCGCAGACAGTACATCTGGTACGGCAAGAAAAAGAACGACACCAGGGCGGTTTTGCGTAAGTCCTACGTATTCAGGACTTGCGCAAAATTGTCCTGGCTAGGCATTTTTTCGCAGACAGTACATCTGGTACGGCAAGAAAAAAGAACGACGCTAGGGCGGTTTTGCGTAAGTCCTACGTATTTTAAAAAACGCAAGCGCTGGTTTTTGCGCCAGCCGGTGGCGGCAAGAACCCCGCGCAAACGGGGCCAAGGCGAATGCGCAGTTTCAGTTTCAGCTTCAGCTTCAGCTGCTGGAGCGACAACAATGCATTAACAATTAAATCAATAGCTGCAACCGCATGTTTTTAAACACTTTCAAAATCATTTATCACTCAAATGATGCAGTTAATGCGGTAGCAGCTATTAATTTTAATTGGCATCCAGCACCAAGCCTTGGGCAAGGGTTTTGCAACAGCGGCAACGGGCACGCCTGCGCCGCTTTGGCCTGCGCCAAGCCCATCAGCCCAAGCTCACCCGCACAAATTTTCGCTTGCCGACTTGCAGCACATAGACGCCCGCGCCCAGCTTGAGCCCCTTGTCGCTGACCACGCAGGAGTCCAGGCGCACGCCGCCACCGTCAATCAGTCGGTTGCCTTCGCCGGTGGAGGCGACCAAGGCGGCCAGCTTCAAGAGTGCGGCAATGCCCACCGGCGAGCCGCCCTCGCCCAGCGGTAGCGCGAGCTCGGCAATCACGTCGGGCACGCCACCCTGGCTGCGGTGGATGAAGTCTTGCTCGGCCGCGGCGGCGGCGGCGGCGCTGTGAAAACGGGTGGTGATTTCTTTGGCCAGCGCCACCTTGGCGTCCTTCGGGTTGCGCCCGGCGGCAACTTCGGCTTGGAGTGCGGCGATATCGGCCATAGAGCGAAAGCTCAACAGCGTGTACCACTTCCACATCAGCACATCGGAGATGCTCAGCACCTTGGCAAACATGCTGTTGGCATCCTCGCTGATGCCGATGTAATTGTTCTTGCTCTTGGACATTTTCTCGACCCCGTCGAGCCCCTCCAACAGCGGCATGGTCAGCACGCACTGCGCCTCCTGCCCGTACTCCTGCTGCAAGTGACGCCCCACCAACAGGTTGAACTTCTGGTCGGTGCCGCCCAACTCCAAGTCGGCCTGGAGTGCCACCGAGTCATAGCCCTGCAGCAGCGGGTACAAAAACTCGTGCACGCTGATCGCCTGACCGGCCTGGAAACGGTCATGGAAATCATTGCGCTCCATCATCCGTGCCACCGTATAGCGCGAAGACAACTGGACCATGCCGCGTGCGCCCAGCGCGTCGCACCACTCGCTGTTGTAGCGAATCTCAGTCTTGGCCGGATCCAACACCAGGCTGGCCTGCTGGTAATAGGTCTGGGCGTTGCACTTGATTTGCTCCGCCGTCAACGGCGGGCGCGTGCTGTTACGCCCGGACGGATCGCCAATCAGGCTGGTGAAATCGCCGATCAAGAAGATCACGGTATGCCCCAGATCCTGCAACTGGCGCATTTTGTTCAACACCACGGTGTGGCCAAGGTGGATGTCGGGTGCCGTGGGGTCGAGCCCGAGCTTGATCCGCAGCGGTTTGCCGCTGGCCTCGGCGCGTTGCAGCTTGCGCAACCACTCCTCCTGCGGCAGCAGCTCGTCGACACCGCGCAGCGTTAGCGCCAAGGCTTGTTGAACCCGCTCAGAAATTGGGCTACTTGTAACAACTGATTCATTCATATGGAATACTTACAACAACATTGCCATCCGACAATGTGAAATTTATAATTGGCGCCGAATCCGATTTTAAAGGCCTGCTTGGCATCCACTGCAAAGCCGTCCACCGTTCACCGTCTCCCGTTCCCCGTTCCCCGTCCCCTCCTCCGTCCTCCTTGCCGCCACGGTGCAGCCTGACCCCCAGCCCGCCGGCTGCCGTACTCCAGGAATAAGTATTTGAAAACCCGCTTGACGTCCATCGGCAGCAACTTTTTGCGCCAAATCACGTATGCACTGCAACAACACCCACGCCGCCTTGCTGCCCTGGTCGGCAGCGCCCTGTTTGCCGCTGGCAGCGGTGCTTGGGCGATTGCCGCGTTCGGCCCCGATGCCGCCGACATTCCGGTGCGCCAGGTGCTGCAAAGCATCACGCCGCTGTCAGACCGCGCACCCGACACCAGCGCGCACAGCTTTCGCCTGTTCCGCACCGAAACCCTTCGCTCCAGCGACAGCGCCGACACGCTGCTACAACGCCTAGGCATTGTCGACCCAGAAGCCGCAGCTTTTTTGCGCAGCGACGCCCAGGCACTCCAAGGCCTGCGCCGCAGCGGCAGCACCGTGTTCGCCGAGGCCAGCAACACCCAACAACTGCTGCAACTCAGCATGCGTTGGGCCAGCGACAACACAGCACTGTTTCAACGCCTGGTGGTCGAGAAAACCGCCTCCGGCTGGAGCTCACGCATCGAGCTCGCACCCCTGGTCGCGCGCCAACGGCTGGCCAGTGCCAGCATCCGCAGCTCACTGTTTGCCGCCACCGACGAGGCCGGCATTCCCGACGCCGTGGCCTCGCAACTGGCCGAAATTTTTGCCAACAACATCGACTTTCGGCACGCACTGCGCACTGGCGACCGACTCTCGCTCGTCTACGAAACCCTGGAGGCCGACTTTGAGCCGCTGCGCACAGGGCGTGTGCTCAGCGCTGAATTTGTCAACAATGGCAAGACCTTTGACGCCGTCTGGTTCCAAGACCAGGGTCAGCCCGGGCGCTACTACAGCCTCGATGGCCGCAGCACCCAGCACTCCTTTCTTGCCGCACCACTGGCTTTTTCGCGCGTCACCAGCGGCTTTGCCATGCGCCTGCACCCCATCCATCAAACCTGGCGCGCCCACCTCGGCACCGACTTCGCCGCCCCCAGCGGCACACCCGTGCGCAGCGTGGGCCATGGCCGCGTAAGCTTTGCCGGTGTACAAAACGGCTATGGCAACGTGGTCTTCATCGACCATGGCAAGCAACAAGTCACGGTCTACGCCCACCTGAGCCAGATCGATGTCCGCGTCGGCGACACCGTCGACCAGGCTCAAACCATTGGCGCGGTAGGCATGACCGGCTGGGCCACCGGGCCGCATCTGCACTTCGAGTTCCGCCTCAATGGCGTCCAGCAAGACCCGCAAACCATCGCCCAGCAAGGCCCGACCACCGAGCTGACAGCAGCCGCCCGCCCCGCCTTCGATGCGCTGGCACGCAGCATGCTGGTACAACTCAGTGCGGCCGCGCAAATCCAGCAAGCCAGCGCCGAATAAGCCCCAACCGCAGCACAACGCAAGAGCCACCCTCTTACCCCACCTATGTCCAACTACTTCATCGGCATCATGTCCGGCACCTCGCTCGATGGCATTGACGGCGTTTTGCTCGATTTTTCAGCCCCGCATCTGGTGCCCTCCTTCACCTTGCGGCACGCCGCCACCGAGCCCTTGCCCCCAGAATTAAGGGCCGAACTGCTGGCCCTCAACAGCCCCGGCGACAACGAGCTGCACCGCGCCAGCCTGGCGGGCAACGCCTTGGCACGCGCCTACGCCAAAGTGGTCGATCAGCTGCTGCACAACAGCGGCCTGGCCAGCAGCGCAGTGCGTGCCATCGGCGCCCACGGCCAGACCGTACGCCATCGACCCGGCGCCTTCGACGGCATCGGCTACACCTTGCAACTCAACAACCCAGCGCTGTTGGCCGAGCTCACCGGCATTGACGTGGTAGCCGACTTTCGCAGCCGCGATGTCGCCGCCGGGGGCCAGGGCGCGCCCCTGGTGCCGGCCTTTCACCAATCGGCCTTTGACCGCCCTGACCAAACCGTGTGCGTGCTCAACCTCGGCGGCATGGCCAACCTGAGCGTGCTGGCACCCGGTCAAGCTGCCACCGGCTTTGACTGTGGCCCGGGCAATGCGCTGATGGACGCCTGGTGCCAACAAAAGCGCGGCCAGCCCTTTGACGCCGGTGGCGCCTGGGCGGCCAGTGGCAACATCCTGCCCGCCTTGCTGCAAGCGCTGCGGGATGAGGATTTTTTCACCCAAGCACCACCCAAGAGCACCGGGCGCGACCTCTTCAACCCGGCATGGCTGCAAGCCAAACTGGCCAACTTCAGCACCGAACGCGCCGAAGACGTACAGGCCACCTTGACCGAGCTCACCGCCAGCACCTGCGCCGACAGCGTCCAACACTACGGCAAAAGCAGCCAGCTGCTCATCCTTTGCGGCGGTGGAGCCTTCAACCGGCATCTGCGCCAACGCCTGCAACACGCCCTGCCCGGCGTCAACGTAGAGTCGTCCGAGCAGCATGGACTGGCACCGCTACATGTCGAGGCCAGCGCCTTTGCCTGGCTGGCAGAGCGCCACATGCAGCGCCAGACCGGCAATTTGGCCAGCGTCACCGGCGCCCGGGGCAAACGCATACTCGGTGCGCTCTACCCGGCGCAATAAGCGCGTCGACAGCGGCTACAGCAAAGCCCCA
>JAYVXE010000018.1:0-9104 GCA_043785395.1 Burkholderiaceae bacterium
CCAGTCCATGCGTTCGTTGGCCGGCATGCCGACCACCAGGTGCACGGCCAGCGGCAGTTCGCGCTCGATGGCGTGGTGCGCAAGGATTTGCACTTGCACGTCGCTGCGGCCCATGTGGTGTACGCGCGCACTCCACTCGCCCCCGCTGCCGTTGAATAAATGCAGCGGGTCGCCGGGCTGCAGGCGCAGCACTTGCACGTGGCGGGCCACGCTGCTGGGGAGGTCGATCACGGCGGCGGCGGTGAGTGGGAGAGGGCAGTGAAAGCGGGCCATCGTGATGTTTGCTATTGAATAAATAGCTTGTAACGCTTTAAAGACTTGATTTCAATATGAAATCATATTGGTTTCTTTTAAATTCGTGCGGTGCAAGCTATTAAATGTGTTCTTACGCGAATTCCATGGATTTCAGCCTGCGCGCAGCCGCAGCTTATAAGCCGCAAGCTGAGCGCCGCTCGGTGCTTGCGCTCAGTGCCGCCGTCACATGCGGCCAAACGCAAAACCGGTGGCCGCTGCGCTGCCCTCAATCTTGTCGATCAGGCGCAGCAGCGGCGTCAGCTCGCGGTAGCGGCTGGCGGTGGCGCGGATGTAGTGGAGGAAGCGCGGCGCGTCGGCCAGGTACTTGGGCTTGCCGTCGCGCAGGCTGATGCGGGCAAAGATGCCGGCTACCTTGAGGTGGCGCTGCAAGCCCATCCATTCGACGCTGCGGTAAAACGCACCAAAATCGGCCCCCCAGCCGCTGGCGCTGCGTGCGCCCAGCAGACCGGCTTGGCTGGCTTGCTGCCAGTAGCGCACGGTGATGTCGAGCACAAAGTCCTCGTCCCAGCTGATAAAGGCGTCGCGCAGCAGGCTGGCGATGTCGTAGGTGATGGGGCCGTAGCTCGCGTCCTGGAAGTCGAGCACGCCGAGTTGCTGCGCGCCCGCGCTCGGCAGCATCAGGTTGCGCGGCATGAAGTCGCGGTGCACAAAGACGCTGGGCGCCTCCAGGTTGTGGGCAACGATGGTCTGAAAACTGGCCTCCAACGTGGCGCGTTGCGGGGCGTCAAGCACCAGGCCTCGGTGCTGGCCCCAGTACCAGTCGGGAAACAGCGCCAGCTCACGCTGCAGCATCGCCTCGCCCATGACCGGTAGCACGCCGGGGCGCGACGCCTGTTGCCAGGCGATCAAGGCATCAACCGCTTGTTGGTAGTAGGCCAGGGCGGCCTGCGGGTTGTCGGGTTCGAGCACGTCCAGCAAGGTGTGTGGGCCGAGGTCGTCCAGCAGCATAAAACCCAGCGTCGGCGCCCAGGCCAAAATCTGCGGCACGCGCAGCCCGGCGGCGTGCATCAGTGCGGCGATGTCGACAAAGGGCTGGCAATCCTCAAGTGCGGGCGGCGCGTCCATGATGATGCGGCTGGGCCCGCCAGCGCAGGAGTCGATCCGAAAATAGCGGCGAAAACCCGCGTCAGCGGCGGCCAGGCTAAGGCTGGCGGGCGCTAGCTGGTGCGTCCGGGCGGTGTCTTCCAACCAGGCGTGGAACGCCGCCTGGCGGCTGGCGGCTGGCCAAATAATGGGCGCCGGCGTGGTTGCGGCAGCGCTGTGTGCAGGGGTAGGAGATGCGGTCAAGGCAGGCGCGTCAGGCAAGGTGGAGGGAAAAGGGGCAGGGGCTCATGGATAATCCAATTCTACAAAGCCCGTGTGCCGCCATCCCGCTGCGCCGCGCTGCCCGTGCATCCCGCCCGCCTCAACCCTGTACCACTGCCTTGCCGCCCTACTTTTTTGCTGCGCCGATCTGCCCACTGCCGGGTTGGGCGGCCGCCTTGACCGATGCCTGAGCTGTTTCGCGTTCACCGTTTGTTCCTCTTGCGCCCAGTGGTGGTGCTGCTGGTCGGCTTGCTGTTGCAAACGCTGGCGCAGGCCGCGCCTGACGCGCCCGACGCGCCCGACGCGCCCGACGTGCATGACGCGCCCGACGCTGCCGGCCTGCCCGTGCTGCAGCTGCGCTCAAGCGCCTTGCTGCAAGAGAGTTTTCCGGCCGCTGTGCGCCAAGCCATGCCGACTTTTGTTTCGGGCGATCGCACCGAGGGCGAGACCGATGTGCGCACGCGCATCGAGGGCCATGCCGAGCTGCGCCAGGGCGACACCGTGATCCGCGCTGACAGCATGGAGTATGTGCAGGCCATCGACGTGGCCAAGGCCAGCGGCAACGTCTACCTGAACCGGGCCGGCAATATCTACCAAGGCAGCGTGCTGCAGCTGCGGGTCGAGGCGTTCGAGGGCTTTGTCAAGAGCGCGCGCTACCAGTTTTTGCGCACCGAAGGCCACGGACAGGCAAGTCGGATCGACTTCATCGACGCCCAGCGCTCGGTCATTCACGACGCCACCTACACCACCTGCCGCCGCCAGCCCGGCCCCGATTGGCTGCCCGATTGGTTGCTGACGGCGACCCGGCTGCGGATTGACCAAGAAGAGGACGTCGGCATTGCTGAAGGCGCGGTGCTGTCGTTCATGCAGGTGCCGATTTTGCCCCTGCCGTCGATCAGCTTCCCGCTCAGCGACAAGCGCAAGTCGGGCCTGCTGCCGCCGACCATTGGCATCGACAACCTGAACGGCCTAGAGATTACCCAGCCCTATTACTGGAACATTGCACCGAACCGCGACGCCACTTTTTACCCCACCGTGATGGGCAAACGCGGGCTTGGGCTGGGCAGCGAATTCCGTTATTTGGAGAACAACTACGGCGGCCAGGCGCGGCTCGACTACATGCCCGATGACCGCTTGCGCGGCGGCCACCGTTGGGGCCTGGCCGCCCAGCACAACGCGACCATTGCCACCGGCATCCCGGCGCTTGGCCAGATTGGCATGGACGTCAATCTGAACCGCGTCAGCGACGACAACTACTGGCGCGACTTCTCGCGCTCGACGACCTCGCTGACCCAGCGCCTGTTGCCCAACGACCTCAACCTGCGTTGGGGTGGCGACAATCTTTCGGTCGGTTTGCGAACCCTGAAATGGCAGACCCTGCAAGACCTGGACAGCCCCATCACGCCGCCCTACGACCGGCTGCCGCAGGTGTTTGCCAAGTACGCGCAGCTGGACATGCAGGGCTTTGATTTCTCGCTGGAGGCCGACTACACCCAGTTTGAGGCCGACCGCATGCGCACCGGCCAGCCCAACGCCAAGCGCAGCTACAGCATGGCGCAGGTCAGCCGGCCGTGGACGGCACCTGGCGGCTTCATCACGCCGCGTATGCAAATGCACGCCATCGACTACCAGTTCGATGCACCGCTGGCCAACACCCGGCGCAGCGCCACCCGCACGGTGCCGACGCTGAGCCTGGACAGTGGCCTGGTATTTGAGCGCTCGGCGCGCTACTTTGGGCGCAACTTCACCCAAACCTTGGAGCCCAGGGCTTTTTATGTCTACACGCCGTACCGCGACCAAAGCCGGCTGCCGAACTACGATTCAGCCTCGCATGATTTCAACTTCGCAACCGTATTTACCGAAAATGCGTACGGTGGCCAAGACCGTATCTCCGACAGCAACCTGCTGACCCTGGGCACAACCACGCGCTTGCTCGATCCCGACACCGGCGCCGAAGCTGTGCGCCTAGGCCTGGCCCAGCGTTTTCGCTTCAGCGACCAACGCGTCACCCTGCCCGGCGAGGCGCCCATCAGCGAGCGGCTGAGCGACGTGTTGATGGGCGCGTCGGTCAACTGGACGCGGCAATGGTCGTTTGACAGCACCGTGCAGTACAACCCCGACAGCCACCGCTCGATCCGCTCGGTGGTGGGCGGCCGCTACAGCCCCGGCAACTACCGCAGCCTCAGCGCCGCCTACCGCTTGCAGCGCGGCAGCAGCGAGCAAATCGACGTCGGCTGGCAATGGCCACTCGGCGCGCTGATGGGCGCACCCGCCGCGCAACCAGCCGCTGGCACGGGCCGCTGGTACAGCGTGGGCCGCCTGAACTACAGCATGCAAGAGAACAAGCTGATCGACACCGTGGTCGGGCTTGAGTACGAGGCCTGCTGCTGGATTGGCCGGGTGGTGTTTGAGCGCTTGCAAAGCAGCAACAACTCGTCGAATAAACGGATACTGTTCCAGCTCGAATTTGTGGGCTTCACCCGGCTCGGTTCCAGTCCGCTGCAAACTTTGCAGCAAAACATCCCGCATTACCAGTCCCTGCGCCAGCAAACCAGCACGCCCAGCCGCTTTGGCAACTACAACTAGCTGCCATGGGGTCAAGCGCCCAGCAACCTTAGGACTTATGCAAAACCGCCCTGGCGTCGTTTTTTTGACCAGCCGTACCAGGTGTACTGTCTGCGGAAAAATGCCTGGCCAGGACAATTTTGCGCAAGTCCTGAACCTCTTTTTCTGACACCGCATGAAAACACCTTTTGCCACCCTCGCCCTGGCCTGTCTTGCAACGCTGTGCAGCGTGAGCGCGCAGGCCCAGGGCTTGCGCTCCTCCGGCAGCCGTAGCAGCACCGGCCCAGGATTGCAGGCGCCCGCGCCGGTGCGCAGTGCCCCGGCCAGCACCAGCACCAGCACCAGCACCAGCGTGCAGCAGGCCGACTACATCGTCGCCGTCGTCAACTCCGAGCCCATCACCAACCACCAAGTGCGCCAGCGCCTGCTCCGCGCTGAGCAGCAAATGGCCGAGCAAGGCGGTACGCCGCCGCCGCAACTGGCCCAACAAGTGCTGGAGCTGATGATCGGCGAGCGGGCGCTGCAAAACTATGCGCGCGAAGGCGGCATCAAAATTGACGCTGCACAGCTGGAGCAGGCCGAGGCCAATATTGCCCAGCAAAACAGCCTGACGGTGGACGAAATGCACCGCCGCATGCAGGCCGACGGCCTCTCGGTCGAGGGCTTTCGCACCGACTTGCAGCGCCAGCTGCTGCTCAACCGGCTGCGCGAGCGCGAGGTTGATGCCCAGGTCAAGGTCAGCGACCTGGAGATCGACCAATTCTTGCGCGAGCAGCCGGGGCAAAGCACTGCGCCCGCCGCCGTCGAAGACGCCATCAACCTTGCGCACATTTTGTTGCGCGTGCCCGAAGACGCCACGCCCGAGGAGATTGCCACTCTGCAAACCCAGGCCGAAACCCTTGCCGCCCAGGCGCGCCAGGGTGAAGACTTCGCCGCCCTCGCACGTGCGCACTCCAGCGCCCCCGAGGCCGCCAGCGGAGGCCTGCTTGGCCTGCGCGCCGCCGACCGCTATCCGACACTGTTTGTGGAAGGCGTCCACGGTCTGGACGTCGGCAGCATTGCCGGGCCGCTGCGCTCGCCCGCTGGTTTCCATATCTTGCAAGTGCTTGAGCGCGAACGCGCCGACACACCGGCCCCCACCGTCATGGTCCGCCAAAACCATGCGCGCC
Organism: Burkholderiaceae bacterium; assembly: GCA_043785395.1. GTDB lineage: Bacteria > Pseudomonadota > Gammaproteobacteria > Burkholderiales > Burkholderiaceae_C > JAGOEY01. The sequence continues at coordinate 5,355 of JAYVXE010000018.1, forward strand.
ACATCCTGCTGCGCACCAGCGCGAAGCTGAGCGAGGCCGCCGCAGTCGCACGGCTCAAGGCATACCAGCAGCGCATCCAGTCCGGCAAGGCCGACTTTGCCGAGATGGCGCAAGCCCATTCACAAGACGCAAGCGCCAAGGAAGGCGGTGACCTGGGCTGGTCCAGTCCCGGCATGTTTGTGCCCGAATTTGAAGCCGCACTGGACGGGCTCCAGCCGGGGCAAATCAGCGCACCGCTGGTCACGCGCTTTGGCGTGCATTTGGTGCAGTTGCTGGAGCGGCGCGAAGCCGTACTGAACCTGCGCGAGCAACGCGAAGCCGCACGAGGCCTGCTGCGCGAGAAAAAAATAGACGAAGCCATGACCACCTTGTTGCGCGACGTGCGCACCCGCGCCTACGTCGAGCTGCGCGAAGCGCCGCAGTGAACGCGCTGCCATGAAAAAACACATCCCACGCAAGCGCTTTGGACAGCACTTCTTGTGCGACCACGGCGTCATCGAGGCCATCGTCAGCGCCATCGCACCCCGCCCCGGTGATGCCATGGTCGAAATTGGCCCCGGCCTGGCCGCGCTGACCCAGCCCCTGGTCGAACGCATGGGCCGCCTGACGGTGATCGAGCTGGACCGCGACTTGGCGCAGCGCCTGCGCGAACACGCCCAGCTCGACGTGATCGAGTCGGATGTCCTGCAAGTCGACTTTGCGCAGCTGCGCCAGACGCATCCGGCAACCCAGGCCGGCGCACCCGGCTTGAAGCTGCGGGTGGTTGGCAACCTGCCCTACAACATCTCGACACCCATCCTGTTTCACCTGCTCAACTTTGTGGAACTGGTGCAAGACCAGCACTTCATGCTGCAAAAAGAAGTGATAGACCGGATGGTGGCGCGACCCGCGACCTCGGACTATAGCCGTCTGAGCGTCATGCTGCAATGGCGCTACGCGATGGAGAACGTGCTGCCGGTTCCACCCACCAGCTTCAATCCGCCGCCCCGGGTGGACAGCGCCGTCGTGCGCATGCTGCCGCTGACCGAGCCGCCCGTGCTCGACCCCCGACGGCTCAGCGAAATCGTGCAAGTCGCCTTCAGCCAGCGCCGAAAAATCATGCGCCACACCTTGGGCCGATGGCTGCAAGAGCATGACTTTGGCGGCAGCTTTGACAGCCAGCGCCGGGCCGAGGAAGTGCCGGTTGCCGAATACGTCGCGCTGGCGCAGGCGTTGGGGCCACTGCCCCAGGCGGCTCCCAGGCCGTGAGCTGGGGCCGGGTTTCGGCGGATGCGGCCAGCGTCGCGCGCGCACACAGGGCACAAGAAGGCGGCACCGCGATAAGGAATCGCTACTTCTATAAATATAGCTGCTAGCGCTTGATTGATATAGATTTCAATACAAAATGTATTTGAAATCTATTGAAAACAAGCGGTAGCAGCTATAAAAATTATTTCACCATCGCTGAACCGGCCCCGCGCCCCCATCCAGCGCCTAGCCGCAGTGCCACAATGCCGCGATGCGCTTCTTCCAAGACCTCAGCCTGTCCACCTTCACTGCGGGCTTTGTTGCGGTACTGGTTGGATTTACCAGCTCCATTGCTGTCGTCTTTCAGGCCGCGCAGGCGTTTGGCGCATCGCCCGAAGTGATCACCTCGTGGGTGTGGGCGATCGGCCTGGGCACGGGACTGTGCACCCTGCTGCCGTCGCTGCTGCTGCGCCAGCCGGTGATGGTGGCCTGGTCCACGCCGGGTGCGGCAGTGTTAGCAACCGCCGGCGCCGCCGGCGGTTTTTCGCTGGCCCAAGCCGTGGGCGCCTTCATGGTCAGTGCACTGCTCATCACTTTGTGTGGCCTGAGCGGCTTGTTTGAGCGCTTCATGAACCGCATCCCGATCGCGCTGGCGTCGGCCCTGCTGGCCGGCGTGCTGGCCCGCTTTGGTATTGACGCATTCGTTGCCGCACAAACCGCGCTGCCGCTGGTGCTCGTCATGTTAGGCGGCTACCTGCTGGGCAAACGGCTGCTACCGCGCTACGCCGTGGTGCTGACACTGGGCGTGGCGTTGCTGTGGGTCTTTGCCAACGGGCAAATGGACATAGACAGTATCCCGCTCACCCTGGCCAAACCGGTCTTCGTCATGCCCGAATTCAGCTCGGCAGCGATTGTCAGCCTTGCCATCCCGCTGTTCGTCGTCACCATGGCCTCGCAAAATTTGCCCGGCGTCGTCGCCATCCGCTCCTCCGGCTACGGCGGCAAGGCCGGCATACCAATTTCCAAAATTCTTAGCCTGACCGGCATCGCAACCCTGGTGCTGGCCCCGTTTGGGGCCTACGCACTCAACCTGAGCGCCATTACGGCGGCCATCTGCATGGGCCGCGAAGCGCATGCCGATCCGAGCCGGCGCTACACAGCAGCGGCGTGCTGCGGTGCCATCTATATAGCGATCGGTCTGTTTGGCGCCGCAGTCACCGGTTTATTGACCGCCTTGCCGACCGAACTGGTCGCCGCCATTGCTGGGCTGGCCCTGCTCGGCACCATCGGCAACGGCTTGGCGCAGGCGCTCGTGAACGAACGCCACCGCGAGGCCGCGCTGATCACCTTTTTGGTGACCCTGAGCGGCGTCACCCTGGCCGGCATCGGCGCCGCCTTTTGGGGCGTGGTCGCCGGCGCCTTGGCCCTGTTCATACAACACTACAAATCCCCCAACCTGCCCAGGAATGACTAAGCATGCAGATACTATTTGTCGCCGATCCGCTTGAGAGCTTCAAGATCGCGAAAGACAGCACGTTCGCGATGATGCGCAGCTTGCAGCAGCGCGGCCACCAACTGTTCGCCTGTGAGCCGCAGGATTTGGCCTGGCAGCGCGGTGCGACAGTCACGGCACAGGTGCGCCGCATCCGGCTGAGTGGCGCGAGCGAGCCCTGGTTCAGCGAAGAGGCCAGCGAAGCGGTGCAGGCACTCAAAGACTTTGACGCCGTCCTCATGCGCAAAGACCCACCGTTTGACGCCGAGTACATCTACGCCACCCACTTGCTAGAGCAAGCCGAACGCGAAGGCGCACACGTCTTCAACCAGCCCAGGGCGCTGCGCGACCATCCTGAAAAACTGGCCATCATGGAATTCCCGCAGTTCACCGGCCCAACCCTGGTGACACGGCGCGCCTCAGACATCCGCCAATTCCATGCCCAGCACAGCGACATCATCCTCAAGCCGCTCGACGGTATGGGCGGCATGGGCATCTTTCGGGTCAAGGCCGACGGACTCAACCTGGGTAGCATCATCGAGACGCTGAACAAAAACGGCGCTGAATCCGTGATGGTGCAGAAATTCCTGCCCGAAATCGCCCAGGGCGACAAACGCGTCCTGGTGATTGGTGGCCAACCCATTCCCTACAGCCTAGCCCGCATACCGCAGGGCGGCGAAGTCCGTGGCAACCTGGCCGCAGGCGGCAAAGGCGTGGCCCAGCCACTGACAGTGCGCGACCGCGAAATCGGCACAGCACTGGGCCCACTGCTGATGGCGCGCGGCCTGCTACTGGTCGGCATCGACATCATTGGCGACTGCGTGACCGAGATCAACGTCACCAGCCCAACCTGCTTCCAAGAGATCCAGCAGCAGACCGGCTTCGATGTTGCAGCGGTCTTCGCTGACGCGCTGGAAGAAAAATTACGAGCCCCGGCAAAACCCTGAAAATCTCGTGCTATACTTGCTGGCTCAGCAGATGAAGTTGCTCTAGCAGCCAGTCCACTGGGTCGAATGAGAGGCAGGTTTGAA
>JAYVXE010000019.1:0-9060 GCA_043785395.1 Burkholderiaceae bacterium
GCCCGTGGTGGCCAGGCTGCCGACACCGGGCGCCGGGCTCGGTTGGGCCACGCTGGCCGCAAAATCAAAACTCTCTTCGTGGTAATGCCGCCGCTCGAACCCGGCGCCGTCCAGCGCACTGCGCACCGCTGCCATAAAGGGCGCGGGGCCGCAGGTGTAAATTGCGCGCTGCAAGAAGTCGGGGGCGATCTGCGCCAGCCGTGCCGCGTCAAGCCGTCCCAGCGCGCCGGCATAGTGGCTGCCAGCGGGCTGCTGCTCACACACAAAACCCAGCCGCAGCCGCGCCATGTTGCGTGCCATCAGCGCCAGCTCTTCGGGGAAGAGCAGGTCTTCGGGGCTGCGCGCGCAGTGCAGGAAAACGATGTCAGCGTCGCTGCCGAGGTCGTGCAGCGCCCGCGCCATCGACATCAGCGGCGTCACGCCACTGCCGCCCGAAATAAACAAATACTGCGGGGCCGGGGCCAGGATCGGGGCCGCAAAGCAGCTGAAAACCCCGCTGGGGCCGAGCGCGGCCACATCCATGCCGACGCGCAGGTTCTGGTGCAGCCAGTTCGACACCAAACCGCCGGGCACGCGTTTGACGGTGATGCTTATCAGGTCGGGCCGCGTTGGCGTAGACGACAAGGTGTAGCAACGGTTCACGCGTTGGCCGTCGATGTCCAGCTCTAGCGTGATGAACTGGCCGGGCAGGTAGCGAAAGCTGCGCGGGCTGTGGGCGGCCAGCACAAAGGTCAGCACGTCATGGGTTTCCCGGCGAATCTGGACGCAGCGCAGGGCCTCTTCGTGGGCCGCCGACCAGGGTTGCGGCAGGGCGTCAGCCAGGTCACGGACAACAGGGGCAGCAGGTGAACGGGTGGTCATGGCGGGTGCAGACAAAGAGGCAGCGGATTAGCGGGTCAGCGCGCTCAGGCGCTGCACATACCAGTTGCAGAATTTTTCGACCAGGCCTTCGGTAAAGGGCGAGTACGGGCCGGGCTCGTAGGCGCCGTTGGCGACGCCGATTTGCGCCTCTTCGACCAGCCGGCGGTCTTGTGCATTGGTGGCGCGCCAGACTGCGGTCAGCTGATCGACGTCGTAGTCCCGGCCTTCGACCGCGTCTTTGTGCACGCACCAGGTGGTGCGCACCAGCGTCTTGCCGGGCGCGATAGGCAGCACGCTGAAGCTGACGCTGTGGTCGCTCATGAAGTGGTGCCAGCCGTTGGGTTGGCTCCAAAACGACAGGCCGCCGAGGCTCGGGTCGACAAAGTCGGCCAGCAGCTTCTTGGAGGCGACTTCGGCATCCATGGTTTGGGATTGGCCGGAGCGGCTGATTGGTAAGCGCTGCACCCGAAAACCCGTGCAATCGCCCAGGCGCTCGATTTCGGCTGACGGCAGGCCCATCGCCTCCCAGCGTGCGTGGTTGCTGTGCAGAAGGTCTTGGAAGCCTTGCAACTCCGCCGCATTGTGGGGACTGGGCTGGTAGCCAAAGCCGTATTCATGCAGTGAGATGACCAGCTCGGGGTGGTTGCCAATGCAGTGGTAGCACTCCCGGTTGTTCTCCATGGTGAGCTTCCAGTTGCAGTCTTCGACCAGATCGATTTGGGCGGCAACTTTGCAGTTTTGCAACTGGTGCGGCTGCACATAGGGCTGGACTGCGGCTTCCATTGCAGCAAAGTCGTCTGGCGCTTGGCCCGCCAGGCAGATGAACAGCAAACCGGCCAGGTTGCGCAGGTGCACGGGCTTGAGGCCCAGACCCTGGGGGTCAAAGTCCTCGCCCATGTGCTTGGCATGGATCAGCTTGCCGCTCAGGTCGTAGGTCCACTGGTGGTAGGGGCAGACGATGTTGCCAACCACGCCACTTTGGTTCGCGCACAGGCGCGAGCCACGGTGGCGGCACACGTTGTGAAAGGCCCGCAACTGCATGTCGTCGCCCCGCACGATCAGGACGGAGTAGGGGCCAAAATCGACCGTGATGTAGTCACCCGCCTCTTGGATTTGCGGCTCAACCGCCACAAAGATCCAGTGCCGGCCAAAGATGTGCTCCATGTCGGCTTGGTAGACCGACGCACTCAGGTAAAACGGCGCCTCCAGGCTGTAGCCGGGGCGACGCCGGGCCAACAATTCGCGCGTCAACAAGGTTGCAGCAGAAGTGGTAGTGCGCATGCTTGCAGCTCCTTCATGGTTAAAAGTTCACGAGAGAATGGCGGCGCAAATAGTCAAGCACGGCCTGCGCCTTGGCCTGCGGGCTGCCGCTGTGCAAGAGCGCGCCACCACGGGCAGGCGACTCGGTGGCGCCAAGCAAGCGGGCGCGACCGCTTTGGACGCTGGCGGCCACCAGCACTTGGCGGCGCTGGCTGCGCGGCAACAACACGGCGGGTACGGTGGCGATGGCGGTGGCCGCAGTCGTTGCGCTGCGCACGATCTGGCCCGCCAGCGCGTCGGCCAGTGAATGGCGCAGTGCCAAGGACGCGGCGGCACTCACCACCAACAGCGCCGGGGCCTGCACCCGCAGGCGCCGGCGTCCTCCTTTGGGCAGGGCTTGCGTGACGATCCAGCCGTCCGCCTGCGGCTGCACGGCCAGCACTTCGGTCACCAAAGGCCGTTGCAAGGCAGCGGCCAGCGCAAACGCAAGAACACCGCTGCCGTGCTCTGAGACGCTGCGCGTGCCCAACAAAATCCAGGGCACGGCCTGCAAAGCGGGAAGCAAAACATCCAGCACGGGCGTTGTTACCGCACCCTCCAGGGTTTCCAGCAGGGGCGCGCCCAGTGCCAAATAGTCACGCGCCACAGCCTCGGGCAGGGCTCCGGCACTGAGCAGGCGCAGGCCGCCGGCACCGCTCACGCCTTGAAGGCTGAGCGCCAGTGCCACCGCCAGCGCATCGGAGCGGCAGCGCATTGGCCGTTGGCTGCTGGGGTGAACGCTGGCGCCCACCAAAACCGTGATGCCGCCCAGCACCACACCGTCACGCGACGGCGACGGCGACAGTGGCGGCGCGGACTGGCCCAGCGCTGCGTTCATACGCCCTCCTTGGCTTGCCGCACCAAGGCAAGCAGGGCTTGCAACATGGCGCTGCTGTCTTCGACCACGGTTAAATCGGCGCGCCGTGCCATCGGCGCACTGGCGTCCAGGTTGACTGCAATCACATGGCGGCAGTCTTTGATGCCTTGCAGATGCTGGACCGCACCCGAAATGCCCCAGGCCAGATAGCCCGAGGCCGAAACGGTTTTACCGGTTGCGCCAATTTGCTGGTTGCGCGCAAAGCGGCCTGCGTCCACGGCAACGCGCGAGGCCCCGACCGCCGCCCCCAGCTCCTGTGCCAGGCTGTGGAACAAGGCCAGATCGCTCACGCCATTGCCAGCGGCGAGGATCAAATCGGCCTCCTCCAAGGCCAGGCTGCGCGGATCAGCGGCCTGCATGCCAAGGTCTTCAATACCGCTGTCGACCCATGCCGGTGTCGGTGGCAGCGCAGGTGCAGCGCCACGCCGGCCATGGCCGACAAAGGGCAATTGGGTGCTGACCACGCCTTTGCACAGCAACATCACCTGGGGATGCGCAAGCCGCCAATCGTGCGCGGCGTCGGCGGCAATCCGCAGGCTGTCGGCCCCCAGCTCGACCACGGCAGCGGCCAGGCTCAAGCCGCTGTGCGTGGCAAAACGACGCCCCAGCGCACCATCAGCGCCGCTGTCGGCAAAGAACCAATGCGCCGGCTGCCACTGCGCCTGCACGGCTTGCAGCCATTGCACGCTGGCCATGGCTTGGTAGCGCTGGGGCTCAAAGTCCTCCAGCACCAGCAGTTGGTCGACGCCCAAGGCGGCAAGGCTGGCCGTGTCGTCCTGGCAGCGGCCCAGTACCGCCAGCACCACTTCGGTATCGGCCGTGGCCAAAATCGCGGCAGCGGCGATGGCCTGGCGCGCGCAGTCGCTCACAGCCCCGCGCTCGGCGTGGGCCGCGACCAACAACGCACGGCGAAAAGGGCCTGCGCTGCGCAGCGGTTTGGGCGCTGCGGCGCTGGAGGCGCGGGCACTCAGGCGCTCGCCCACATGGCTGCCAAGCACGATGCGGCGCAGGCCCGCAGGGGTGATCAGCGCGGCGCGGCGCGGATCGGTACGTGGCAAAGCGGTATCTAAGCGCATGGCCGTGCTCCTGCGTGCAGCGTGTGGTGTGGCCTGGCAGACTCCGCCCAGCGCAGCGAAGACCCTTCCAGAGATACCACGGAGCCGGCTTCGCCGGGCCGTCGGTATCGCCCCCGGCAGGGGGTTGGCGTTGATGTGAAACACCCCCGTAGCGCCTGCGGCGCTTCCCCCTCAAGGGGGCGCAGCCAGTGGCCTGGCAGAGCCAGATCCACAGCTGCACTGGAAGCTGTGCGCTCGTCGCCTGCCCTTGTTTCATCGTTCGGGGCGCTTGGCCTATACATGGCAGTTGACGCAAAGCGCATAAACCTGGGGGCGAGCTTATCCATACAGCTCCAAGGAGTCGGCCAGCAACTCGGCAATGTCGCGCACCTCGGGCCGGGGGCCGACCACGCCTTCCAGCATGGCGCTGCAATTGGGGCAGGCCACCGCCAGCACCTGGGCGCCCACGCCGTTGGCGTCTTGGATGCGGATGTCTGGGATCCGGGTGGTGCCGGGAATATCGGTGAACGGCGCGCCGCCACCGCCGCCGCAGCAACGCGCCTGGAGCCGACTGCGCTGCATTTCGACGATCTCGATGCCAATGCCTTTGAGCACCGCCCGTGGCGCGGCCACTTCACCGCCGTAGCGCCCCAAATAGCAGGGATCGTGGTAGGTGACGCGCTCAAGCGGCGCGCGCCGGCTGGGCCGCAGTCGGCCCTGGGCCAGCAAATCAGCCAGCAATTGGCTGTGGTGCCAAACGTCAAAGTGCCCGCCCAAGGCCGGGTACTCGTGCTTGAGCACATGGAAAATATGCGGATCAGGCGTCACGATGTGCGCAAAGCTGCGCGCCTGCAATGTTGCGCTCAGCTGCAGGGCCAGGCGCTGGAAACCAGCTTCATCGCCCAAGCGGCGGGCCACATCGCCGCAGTCGGTCTCCGCAGCACCGAGCAAGGCGATTTGCACACCGGCGTGTTGCAAAGTTTTGACCAAGGCGCGCAAAGTGCGCTGGTAGCGCATGTCAAAACCGCCCTCCCCGACCAAGAGCAGCCAATCGGTCTGCATGCCCAGCTGCAGCACCGGAACGTTCAAATCCACCGCCCAGTGGTGGCGCGCGTCGAGCGGGAAGCCGCCAACGGTATCGGTCGCACGCAAATTCTCCAACACCTCCATGCCCTTGTTCGGCACCACGCCCACCACCAGGCTCAGGTGGCGGCGCATGCCCACAATCGCATCCACCTGCTCGATCAGCATCGGGCACTCTTGCACGCAGGCGCGGCACGTGGTGCACGACCACAGGGTTTCACTGTCGATCAGGCCCGGCACGATAGGCTGCGCAGGAGCGCCCGCATGCTGGCCCACGGCCTGGCCGGGGTAGGGGCTGCCGGCGTAAGCGGCGTCACTCTGGCCCGCCATGCCGGCGACCAAGTCCTGGACCAGTTTTTTGGGGTTCAAAGGCTGGCCCGCAGCAAACGCCGGGCAGGCGGCCTCGCATTTGCCGCATTGCACACATGCATCAAACGATAGCAATTGTCTCCAACTGAAGTCAGTTGTGCGACCAACACCCATATAGGCTTTTTCACCCATGCTGTCAGGCGTCAGGCTCAATGGCTGCAAAGCCGTGGCCAAACGCCGCTCAGACGGATCCCCAAAGCGCTCGGGCCGTGGATGAAAGCCCAGGTGTAGCAAGCCGGCCAGCGCGTGCTTCATCGGCCCCGCCAAACCCATGCCAAGCGCCAGCTCGGCTGCGCCCAGGGCCAGCGCCAAAGCAAGCAGCGCGGCCAGCCACGGCGCCAACGCCAGCCCCATCAGCGCCAATGCGCCCACCAGCGTCAACGCCAACGCACACAGCAGCAAGGAGTACGGCAAGCGCCGCCACGGCCCTTGCGACAAACGCGCCAGCGCTTGGCGCCGGCGCAACGCCATCGCACCGGCGCCCGCCAGCATCAGCAAACCCCCCAGCAGCAGCGCAGCATCCAGGCTGCGCCAAGCCAGGCCAAGCCCGTAGTTCAGCGCCACCATCAGCAGCGCCAGCACGGCCCCCCCAGCCACGCCGATATGGGCACGGGCGACCCAGGGCTCGCGCGCCACGACCGCATGCAGATCGACAAAATAGCGCCTGGGGATGTGCAACACGTCCGCCAGCGCCACCTTGCTCGCACGGCCCTGGCGCCACAGCAGCGCGCGCCGCGCCAAGCCCCAGAGCAGGCCCAGCACGGCCAGCCAAAACACCCACGCTACGAGCTGCGCCAACATCTCAAAAATCCTTGCACAAGCGCAGCGCGTCGTAAATCGCCGCGTGGATGTTGTGCATAGAAACGCAGTCACCCACCCGGTACAGCAAGAAGTCGCCGTTGCCAGTGGCCAGGCTCAAGCCGGGTTGCGGCAGCGCCTGGTACAGGGTCTCGATATCCGTCTGGCCCCGGTTCAGCGACAAGGGCTTGAGCTGCCAGTACAGGCTGTCGTTCGGCAGGATGCCGTTCTCCACCACCACCTGGTCGACAGCGCGCTCCTCCAGCGCATCGGTGTACTCATTGCGCAGCACCGCGATCAGCTTGTCGCCTTCGCGGTAGACCCGCTCCAGCCAAAAATTCGGGGTTTGGATCACACCGTGGGCATAAAGCTGGCGGTAAAAAATGGGGAATGTTGTGCCGCCAACATCGTCGGCCACCTTGACATCGGGCGTGACGATCTCCACCAGCTTGCCGCGTGCCGCAATGAAATCGGCCACGCCCGCCCCGGCATGGGTGCTGATGCCGTCGTAGACCAGCACGTTCTCGCCCGGCGCAACCGTGCCCGACAAAATATCCCAGCCACTGACGCACAAGCCCTCGGCCACGCCCCAGGCGGCGACCTGCCCGGTATGCGGCAGGCCACCGGTCGCCAGCACAACGATGTCGGGCTGCTCGGCCAAAATCAGCGCCTGGTCGGCGCGTTGACCCAGCCGCACATCCACGCCCAGGCGCTGAATTTCCATCTCAAACCAGCGCGTAATTCCCGCCATTTGCTCTCGCTGCGGTGGCTTGGCCGCCAAATTGATCTGCCCGCCGACACTGGCGCTGGCCTCGAACAACACAACGCTATGGCCGCGCTCACGCGCCACCCGCGCCGCCTCCAAACCGGCCGGCCCCGCCCCCACCACCACCACCTTGCGCCGCACGCCCGAGGTTTTCTCAATCACATGCGGCATGGTTTCTTCGCGGCTGGTGGCCGCGTTTTGGATGCACAGCACATCCAGGCCGTTGTACTGGCGGTCAATGCAGTAATTGGCACCCACGCATTGCTTGATCTGGTCTTCACGGCCATCCCGGATCTTGACCACCATGTGCGGGTCGGCGATTTGCGCGCGCGTCATGCCCACCATATCGACCATGCCGCTGGCCAAGATGCGCTCAGCCTGGGACGCGTCCCGGATGCTTTGGGCATGCATCACCGGCACCCTTGAGACCGCTTTGATGCCAGCCGCCAAATGCACAAAGGGCTCGGGCGGCAAGGCCATCGGCGGCATGCAATTGACCAGCGTGTTGTGGGTATCGGCACCCGAGCCGATCACGCTCAAGAAGTCGATCAGCCCGCTCTCGGACATCGCCTGGGCGATCTCTTTGGCGACCTCGTGGCTGATGCCGTCTTCATGGAACTCGTCACCACACATGCGCAAACCGACGCAAAAATCGGCCCCCACCTGCTCGCGCACGGCCTGCAAAACCTCCATCCCAAAGCGCAGGCGGTTTTCCAGACTGCCGCCGTATTCATCGCTGCGGTGGTTGACACGCGGGCTCCAAAATTGGTCGATCAACTGCTGGTGCGCCGCTGAGATCTCGATCCCGTCCAGCCCCGCGTCTTGCACCCGTTTGGCCGCCCGACCATAGTCGAGCGCGATGCGGCGGATGTCTTCGACTTCAATGGTTTTGGCATTGCCCCGGTGCACCGGCTCGCGGATGCCCGAAGGACTGACCAAATGCGGCCAGTCATAGCCATGCCAGGCATTGCGCCGCCCCATGTGGGTGGCCTGGATCATCAGCTTGGCGCCATGCTTGTGCACCGTGCTGGCCAGCTCGCTGAGCGGCTCAACCACAGAGTTTTTGGCCAAATTGATCGAGCTCCACCACGACCAAGGGCTGTCCAAAGACACCGGGCTGGAGCCGCCGCAAATGGCCAGGCCAACCCCGCCCTTGGCCTTTTCTTCGTAATAGCGGATATAGCGCTGGTTCGGGTGGCCGCCCTCGGCATGCACCTCGGCATGCGCGGTACTGACAATGCGGTTGCGCAGCACCAGCTGGTTCAGACGGATGGGCTCGAACAAATGGGGGTAACGCATGGCCTGGCCCTAGCAGGGTTGCACCGTGAAGATGCAATGTGCAGAGCCCTCAGCGGCGCACTGCGTCTCGGCGCTGGTGGTGCGCAGCGCACTGCCGCTGCGCTCTAACACCCAGTCCATCGCGCCCGAGAACCAACCCGCAAACAAATAGCAAACCTTGCTGTGGTCGACCGGCACCCCCGCAATACCCTGGGCCAGCACAAAAACGGAATGCTCTAACTGAATCGACGCATGGCCACTGGCGCCGTCCACACGGATAAACGAAAACTGCCCCCAACCGCGTTGCGACAAACGCTTGAGGTAATGCCGGAACACCTCCATACCGTCCAAGCCGTGGCTGGCCGCCTCTTGCTGGCACCAAAAGTAAGCCGAACGATGGCCGGCCTTGTACAGCGCCGGCGCATACACAGCACGGCCCACCACCGCCTCGGTCTCCACATGGTTGTTGACAAAGAAATGCCGTGGCACATAAACCATCGGCAAACCGTCGGTACGCCAGATACCACTGTCGGCATCGACTTCAATCGGGAGTTGGGGCTGCATGGGTGCTCTCGGTTAAAAAAATGAATTTTTCGTGAATGCTGATTTATTCAATTTGGCTTGAATTGACATAAATCCAACCCAACTCGGCGGTCACAGGAAGCTTGTTCTTT
>JAYVXE010000020.1:0-9053 GCA_043785395.1 Burkholderiaceae bacterium
ACAGGTTCGATTCCTGTCGAGGGGACCAAGGCCCTCAGCGGCAACCAGCTCGGCGCCCTTAAAATCGGGCATGAAAATTTTCACCAAAGCGTTCTTTCAAGGCTTGCGTGCCGTCCTCGGCCCCATCCTGTTGCTGCGCGAGCGACTGAGCCACCCCAAAGGCTTGCAGCGCCCGCAGGCACGGCAAGCGCAGGTCGACCAAGACTGTCAAGGTCTGGCCTTGTACCAGTACCAAACCTGTCCGTTTTGCATCAAAGTGCGCCAGGAAATGCGCCGGCTCTCACTCCCGATCCAACACCTTGATGCGCAAGCGCCAGGCCCCTTGCGCGAAGAATTGCTGCGCGAAAGCGGACAGACCAAGGTGCCCTGCCTCAAAATCACCGACCCCACCGGCCACAGCCAATGGCTGCAAGATTCGGAAAAAATCATGGCGTATTTGCGCCAACGGTTTACGACCGCTTAAGAGCGCATGCAGCCCACACCCGCCGCGCGCAAGCTGCATAAGGCCGCCTGCAAACAGGCTTGTGCGACGCAGGCGCTGGCGTTTTGCGCCAGCCGTGTTCAACCCAAGTTCAGCGCGCTGCGACAGGCCGCACTACGCCCTGAATCCCCAAGCGCCTGAAAACTTGATAAAGTCGCCGCGGTTCGCGCCCAGCGCATTCCAGCGTCGGCTGGCAAGCATGCCGCGACACTCACGCAAACGACTGATTTTTTTGTCAGTTTCCCCCGATCAACACCCAAGCCCTGCACCAGGGCAACAAAGGTATACCCATGGCACGCATGGTCAACTGCATCAAACTCGGCACCGAGGCCGAAGGACTGGATTTCCCGCCCTACCCAGGCGAACTCGGCAAAAAACTCTGGGAATGCGTCAGCAAACAAGCCTGGGCCGACTGGATGAAGCAGCAAACCATGCTGGTCAATGAAAATCGTCTAAATCTGGCCGACCAACGTGCGCGCGAGTACCTGAAACGCCAAATGGAAAAACACTTCTTTGGCGACGGTGCCGACGCCGTGCAAGGCTATGTGCCGCCGGTGTAAGGCTTGAGCACGCGCGTGCCCCCCAACGCTGGCCGAGCCCACGCCGAGCAGGTCTACCTGGCTGGCTGCGGCCTGCCGGCGGCCTGGGCCGGTGCTGCGCAGTGGCATATTTTGGAAACCGGCTTGGGTCTGGGTCTGAATTTTCTGGCCACCTGGGCGGCCTGGCGGACTGATCCGCAGCGCCCACGCCTGCTGCACTTTGTCGCGCTCACGGCCACGCCGCTGAGCGCCGCCGACATCGCCCTCGCCGCTGCGCCCCACGCCGACTTGCTGCCACTGGCGCAGCAACTGCAAGCACAGTGGCACGGCCTGCTGCCGGGCTTTCATCGGCTGGTGTTAGAAGCCGGTCAGCTGCTGTTAACCATCTGCATTGGCCCGACCAAGGCGATGCTGCGTGAGCAGCATTTTCTGGCCGATTCGATTTACCTCGACACCGCCAGCCCGCAGCGCAACCCCGAAAACTGGGATCTGCACACCCTCAAAGCGCTGGCCCGCTGCTGCCGCCGAGGCAGCCGTGCAGCCGCAACTGCGCACGACCTGTGCGAAGCCCTCGTCCAGTGCGGCTTCAATGTCAAAACACACCACCACGACGCCGCCGCCGCTGCCCCGCAGCAGCGGCTCGAAGCCGAGTTCAATCCACGCTGGGAGCCGCGCCGGGCCGCCAACATGGCCCACCTGGCCAACTTGGCGCACACCGCGCAAGCACCCGGTCGCTGCGTCGTCATTGGCGCCGGGCTGGCCGGCGCCAGCGTTGCGGCCAGCTTGGCGCGGCGCGGCTGGCAGGTGCTGGTGCTGGATGCCGGGCCGCAGCCCGCCAGCGGCGCCTCCGGCCTGCCGGTCGGCGTGCTGGCCCCCCATACATCGCCCGACGACAGCCTGTTGTCGCGCCTAAGCCGTGCCGGGGTGCGCGCCACCTTGGTGCAGGCCCAGGCCTTGCTGTCAGCCGGCTGTGACTGGGGGCTCACAGGCGTGCTGGAGCACCGGATCGATGGCGTACCCGGCCTGGGGCCAACCCCCGACCAAGCTGCGTTGGCCGGGAGCCAGCCCGCCAGCGCCGCCACGCTGGCACAGGCGGGACTGCCCAGTGACACGCTCGCCTATTGGCACGCCCAGGCCGGTTGGATCAAGCCGGCAGCACTGGTCAAGGCCTTGCTGTCGCAGCCGGGGATTGACTTTCAAGCCCAGGCGGCGGTGGCCCACGTACAGCCCTGCGCCAAGGGCTACGCGCTATTGGATGCCAGCGGCAAGGTTTTGGCCCAGGCCGCGTTGGTGGTGATCGCCGCCGGTTTTGCCAGCCGTGCCTTGCTCGGCGGGCAGTTGCCACTGCAAGCGATTCGCGGCCAGCTCTCTTGGGGCCGGCAGGCTCTGCCAGCGCCAGCCCTGCACTTGCCACCCTTTCCCGTCAACGGGGCGGGCAGCCTGATCAGCGTGGCCGATCTATCCCATGCAAATGGGGCAACTGTGGCAACTGGCCAAGCCTGGTACACCGGTGCCACCTTCGAGCGCGACTGCAGCCAGCCCGTGCCCGATGCGGCGACCCGGGCACAGAATCACCAGGCCAATTTTGTACGCCTGCAAAGCCTGCTGCCGCACAGCGCCGCACAACTGGCCGCGCACTTCAACGGCGATCTCAACAGCGAGCGCAGCGGCCTGCACAGCTGGAGCCAAATCCGCTGCGCCGCACCAGACCGGCTGCCCGCAGTCGGCCCCTGGGCGCCAGCGTCCGGGCCAAGCCAGCCGCCAGAGTCAAGCCGTCTTTGGGCCTGTAGCGCCATGGGGGCACGCGGCATCAGCCTAGCGCTGTTGTGCGCGGAGTTGCTGGCCGCGCGCTTGCATGGAGAGCCGCTGCCGCTGGAGTACCGGCTGGCGCAGGCGTTGGCGTTGGAGCGGCTGTAAAAATCCCAGCGGCGGAGTGCCGACAGGCGCAGCCCCTACCAAGTCCCTTGGGGCTGTTTGGCGCGGATGGCGGCGGCCAGCAACGCGATCATTTCTTGGCGATCTCCGCGCTGGGCAAATTCAATCGCACCCAGGCCAAGCTGGTTTTTCAGCAGCGGGTCAGCCCCGGCCTCCAGCAACAGTTTGAGACTGGCCCCGCTGCCATAGAGTGCTGCCATCATCAAGGGCGTGCTGCCATTGGGCGATGCGGCATCGATATAGGCGTCGTTGTCGAGCAGCAATTGCACCATGGCATGGTTGTTTTCTTTGCTGCTGCTGGCGGCGTAGTGCAGCGGCGTCCAGCCGGTTTTGTTGACATCGGCATTTTTGGCAATCAGCGCCTGCGCCAGCGCCAGCTGGCCGTGCATGGCCGCCATCATGAGCGGACTCTCGTCCTGGGGCGTGCGCGACTCGGCCTTGATGTTGGGGGCCTTGAGCAACACCTCGAAGGCCCCAAGCGAGGACTCGCGCACCGCCAAAAACAAACCACTCTGGCCTTTGCTGTTGCGGGCATTGGGGTCCATGCCACGGCGCAGCAACTTGCCGACAGCCCCGGCATCGTCACGCACGATGGCGGCGAAATAATCGTCTGCCAAACCAGCCCAGACACAGGAGCAAGCCATCAAGACCCACAAGCCCAGAATTCTCTTGAAATACGTCTTCATGCTTTCACACCTCGGAACAGTTGCTCAAAATTCAGCGTCGTGGCCTGCGCCACCGCCTCCACCGTGCAGCCCTTCAAGGCCGCAATCTGCTGCGCCACCAAGGGCACATAGGACGGATTATTGGTTTTGCCACGGTGCGGCGCCGGCGCCAGGTACGGGCTGTCGGTCTCGATCAGCATCCGCTCCAAAGGGACGAAGCGGGCTACGTCGCGGATCTCGTGGGCGCTCTTGAAGGTCACGATGCCTGAGAACGAAATGTAGTAACCCAGGTCGAGCGCAGCGCGCGCGACCTGGGCGGTTTCGGTAAAGCAATGAAAGACACCGCCGGCGGCCTTGGCCGAGCCGTCTTCGCCCTCTTCTTGGAGGATTGCCAAAGTGTCCTCAGAGGCGCTTCGGGTATGAATCACCAACGGCTTTTGCACCTGCTGTGCGGCCCGGATATGCGTGCGAAAACGGTTGCGCTGCCACTCCATATCGGCCACGCTGCGCGTGCCCAAACGGTAATAGTCAAGCCCCGTCTCACCAATGCCCACCACCCGGGGCAGGGCGGAGCGTTGCACCAAATCGGCCAGCGTCGGCTCGGCCACGTCTTCGTTGTCCGGGTGTACGCCAACGGTGGCCCAGAAGTTGTCATAGCCCATGGCCAGGGCATGGACGTCGGCAAATTCCTCCAACGTCGTGCAAATGCACAAAGCCCGGCCCACTTGGGCCTCGGCCATGGCAGCGCGGATGGCGCCTAGCTGTGCCTGCAGCTCGGGAAAAACCAAGTGGCAATGGGAGTCAGTAAACATCAGATACCAAGACACGACTTACGCAAAATCCCACAGCCAGCGTCGAACAGGCAGGTTTGGCGCAAGTCCTAGAAAAATAAAGCAAGGCCGAATAGCTCCGAATAGTTCCGAATAGCTCCAACAGGCCTCGCGTCGGTTGCGCTACAGCGTTTGGGTGGGCCGACCAGTGTTCAACTGGGAGACCAACAGCTCTTCGATTTTTACCTTCAATTGGCGTGATTTTTCGTCCCCTGGGAATTTGATGCCAACCCCTTGCACGCGGTGGCCAACCGCCCGTGGCGGTGTGACCCAGGCCACGCTGCCAGCAACCGGGTAACGCTCAGGTGCATCGGGCAGGGTCACGAGCAGGTACACGTCATCGCCCAACTTGTGCTCCCGTGCGGTTGGCACGAACAGGCCGCCATCGGTAAACAAGGGGATGTAGGCCTCATACAAAGCATCGCTTTCTCGGATCGACAACTGCACCACACTAAGACGCGAAGGAGGGCTGGTAGCGTTCATTGGTCAGGCGTCATCGACGCGCGTTAAGGGTGTTACGGGCCGCGCTGACCAGCGCTTCGCGCATCAGACCGGGGTTGAAGGGGTGCTCAGCCGTGCGCAGCGTTTGTGCCAACGATTGAGACCAACGGGCCAACACGGCCCAGCTCGGCGCTGGCGGCAAGTCAGCCAGCGCAAAATAGCGCGGCGCAGCACCGCTGCGCCGCAGCAGCAAATCATGGCACAGCTTTTGCAGCGCATCGACAAGCTGGGCCGGTGCCCACTCACCCACCGCCAGCAACTCACCGCGCACCATGGCCTGCGGAAACTGCGCCCACTGTGCCGGTTTTCCTCCTGCGCGCGCCAGCGCCAATGCATCTTCGGGGCGGCCACCGGCGGCACGCAAAAAAACCTCGGCATCGGCGGCCACCACGCCCTGCTGTTGCAGCCACGCCTGCGCCTGCTCGGCCTGCGGCCAGGCCATGGTGTGCCCCATGCAGCGACTGCGAATCGTGGGCAACAACTGGTGCGCAGCCTCGCTGGCAAGCACAAATCGAACATCGCCGGGTGGCTCTTCCAGCGTTTTCAGCAGCGCATTGGCGGTGACGTGGTTCATTTGCTCGGCCGGGTACACCAGCACCACCTTGCCGTGGCCACGGCCTGCCGTGCGCTGCGCAAATTCGACCACATCACGCATGGCATCGACCCGGATTTCCCGGCTGGGTTTGCGCTTTTTGTCGTCAATATCGGCCTGCGCCTTTTCGCTCAACGGCCAGCCCAGCGCCAACATATCGGTCTCCGGCATCAACACCGCCAGATCCGCGTGGGTGCGCACATCGATTGCGTGGCAGCTGCCGCAAACCCCACACGCAGCTTGTGCCAAGGGCTTTTCACACAACCAAGCACGCGCCAGCGCCAGCGCCAGTGGGTACTGGCCCAGGCCTGACGGGCCTTGCAACAGCCAGGCATGGCCGCGCTGGGCCAACAAGGCGCTGCGCTGGTGGTCGAGCCAGGGCGCCAAGACGGCCGGCCCGCCCTCTTGCGAAGTTTGCGAGGTTTGCGCGGCTTGTGCGGCTTGTGCGGTTTGCGCCGCTTGCTTCACGCGTTCACCCATGGTGCACCACCGCCGGTGCGCCCGGGCCCAGCCAGCGCGCGCAGGCCGTCTGCACCTGCGCCCAGACCTGCTCCCGTGGCAAGGCGGCGTCAATCTGTGCAAAACGCTCTGGCATGGCCGCCGCACGGTCGGCATAGCCCTGCGCAACGCGGCTGAAAAATGCCAGCGGTTGCGCCTCAAAACGGTCGGGTGTGCGCGCCGCCATGAGCCGCTCGGCGGCCAAGGCGGGCTCCAGAACAAACCAGAGCGTAAGTTCAGGTTGAAGTACTTTACCAGCCTCTAACGCAGGTGAATATTGAACCCATTGCTCTAATAAAGATAGCACACTCACATCAAAGCCACGGCCACTTCCTTGGTAGGCAAAGCTGGCATCGGTGAAGCGGTCGCACAGCACCACGGCACCGCGTGCCAAGGCGGGCTCGATCACACGCCACACATGGTCACGGCGGGCGGCAAAGACCAGCAAGGCCTCGGTCAGCGGGTCCATGGCGTCGTGCAAAACGAGCTCGCGAAGTTTTTCGGCCAAAGGCGTGCCGCCCGGCTCGCGGCTCAGCACGACCGTTCGGCCCTGGGCCTCAAACGCTTGCGCCAGCGCGGCAATATGGGTCGATTTGCCGGCACCGTCGATGCCTTCAAAGCTGATAAAAAGACCGGGAACTGGCATCGGTGTGGCGCGCGCATCGGCGCAGTGCGTACTCATAGGCCGCGCTGGTATTGGTTGACGGCACGGTTGTGGGCGTCCAGCGTAGCACTGAAATGGCTGGAGCCGTCGCCCTTGGCAACGAAGTACAGCGCCGGCGTGGCCGCTGGTTGCACCGCCGCCAGCAACGCCGCCGCACCCGGCATCGCGATCGGCGTTGGCGGCAAACCAGTACGGGTGTAAGTGTTCCAGGGGTTGTCGGTTTGCAGATGGCGTTTGCGCAGATTGCCATCAAAGTCTGGCCCCAAGCCGTAGATCACCGTCGGGTCGGTTTGCAACAGCATGCCGATGCGCAAACGGTTGGTAAAGACACCGGCCACCAGCGCACGGTCACTGGCGCGGCCCGTTTCCTTTTCAACAATACTGGCCAAAATCAACAAATCTTCCGCCGACTTCAGCGGCGTCCCGGCCTGGCGCAAACGCCAAGCGGCCTCCAACTGCTGGTCCATCGCATGCAGCGCCTGGCGCAGCAACAGCAAGTCGCTACTGCCTTTGGCATAGCGGTAAGAGTCGGGGAAAAAACGGCCCTCAGGATGCCGCCCGGCACGGCCTAAAGCGGCCATCAAGGCGGCGTCATCCAGGCCTGCGCTGTCGGGCTTGAGGTGTTCGGCAGCGGCCAGCGCCGTGCGCATCTGGCGCAGGCTCCAACCCTCAACCAAGGTCACGCTGCGCAGCGCCTGCTCGCCCCGCACCAGCTTGCGCAACAGGCTGCGCGGCGTACTGCCGGCCACCAGCTCGTAGCTGCCCGCCCGGATTTGACGCCCCTGGCCGGACAGACGAAACCAGGCGTAGAGCAAGGTGGGCGGCACCTGCACACCGGCCTGCGTGATCGCCTGCGCCGCCGCACGCGGCGTAGCGCCCGGTGCAACAGTGAACTCCACGCGCTCGCGCGCCAAACCAAGCGGCGCTTGCAGCCACCAAGCCACCGCGCCCACCAAGGCCAAAAGGACCACCGCCATCGAGTAGAAAAAACGCCGCAAACCTGCTTACCCCTTTTGAATCATGGCGACGATGATAATTCACCCATGAATACACTGAAGAGCCCCCTCCCCCACGGCATCAGCTCGCTGCCACAGCTCGGCGTCATTCGGGTTGAAGGCGCACACGCAAGCGTTTTTTTGCACAGCCAACTGACGCAGGATTTTTCCGCCATCGGCCCCGACCAGGCCCGCTTGGCCGGATTTTTGTCCGCCAAGGGCCGGCTGCAGGCCAGCTTCATCGGCATCCAGCGCAGCGCAACCGAGGTCTTGCTGGTATGCAGCCTGGATTTACTGGCCGCAACACTCAAGCGCCTGTCCATGTTTGTGCTGCGCGCCCAGGCCAAGCTCAGCGATGCCAGCGCCGACTTCATGCTCCGTGGCCTGGTCGGTGAGCCACTCCAATCCCTGCTGGGCGAGCCCAGTGCCGAGCAGCTACCTGCCTGGTCCAAACGCGACATCGGCGCGCAAAGCTTGGTCATGCTCTACCCTGCGCTCAGCCAACCGCGCGCCTTGTGGCTGGCCCCGGTCGGCCATCAAGAGCCCAGCGGCCCGGCCTTGGCGCACGCACTGTGGCAATGGGGCGAGGTGCGCAGCGGCGTCGCAACACTCAGCCTGCCCTTGGTCGATCAATTCGTGCCGCAAATGTTGAACTACGAATCCATCGGCGGCGTGAACTTCCAAAAAGGTTGCTACCCAGGCCAGGAAATCGTCGCCCGCAGCCAGTTCCGAGGCACCTTGAAGCGCCGCACCTACCTCGTCCACGCAGCGCAGCCCTTGCACGTTGGCCAAGAAGTTTTTGGCGCAGCTGACGCCGAGCAGGCCTGCGGCAGCGTTGTGCAAGTCGCGCCCGCACCAAGCGGCGGCTTCGATGCACTGGCAAGCCTCCAAATTGCCGCCGCCGAAGCCGGCGGCTTGCGCGCCGGCCCGGCGCCCGACGCTGCAGCGCTGGACGTGCTGACACGGCCATATGCGCTGCTGGAGGATATTTAACTGCCATGCACAGGGCAAACACCCGAACGATAAAACCACGGCACAAGACGGGCAAGCCGCTCCCAGTGCCGCCGTGGAGCTAGCTTTGCCAGGCCACCGGGAGCGTCCCCTTGAGGGGGAGTACCGCAGGTGCTTCAGGGGTGGTTCGCGTGAACGGATGTGGAAATAGCCAATGTCCTGTTCAGCCCTACAGCGTAGCAAACCACTCCCACCTAATCACAGGCCCTATGCGCGACTTGTTCGATGCACTGCGCAAGTCGATCCTGGCGCTTGATCCTTGCGTCAGCGAAGAGTTCTTAAAGCTCTATGTCGCTTACAAGGCAGAAACGAACTTTGTGGATGTGGTGCCCCAAGCCAAGC
>JAYVXE010000021.1:0-2736 GCA_043785395.1 Burkholderiaceae bacterium
TTACGCAAAACCGCCCTGGCGTCGTTCTTTTTTCTTGCCGTACCAGGTGTACTGTCTGCGAAAAAATGCCTAGCCAGGACAATTTTGCGTAAGTCCTAAAAGATATGGTGTTGGCAACCTGCATGGCGAACGCGTACACGAACGACAGGAAGGCAGCCACGGATGCAGGAAGCAGTGCCAGCGCGTTGCGCGACTGGACTTACTACGACTTGGAAAAGAGCCCAGACGCGATCAAATCCCTGGTGGACAAGTATTTGGCACGCGATTACCACAATCCCCTGGTTGAATCAGAAATCAAGGGAGTCCGGTTTGATTTTCTAAAATGCCTGGACTTGCACCACAGCAAGGAGTTGGACGCGCTGGTCAAGCGCATCGTTATCAAGCCCATGCGTACTTACCGCCAGGACAACCCCTTGTCAGGAAAGTCGAAGTGAGTCGGGGAATGTCCAGCCTTGAGGCGCAATGGCCGGCAGAAGTGACTTGCCGCCCCCATAACGCCGACCAGCGCGAGGGCGTCCATGGGCTTACGGCTTCCAGCGTGACGCCAACTTTTGCCCAGCGCTTGACGAGGCGCCGACGGCTTCCAAGCCCGACAGGCTGCTAGGCCGCCGTCAAGTTGCTGGCGAGTGTGCGGCGTTGGTCAAACACAAAGCAGGCGCCGTCGTAGTGCGCGCCATCGGTGGTTTCAAAGTATTTGAGAATGCCGCCTTCGAGCTGGTAGACCGACGCGAGGCCGGCCTGTTGCATCAAGATGGCGGCCTTTTCGCAGCGGATGCCGCCGGTGCAAAAACTCACCACCGTCTTGCCGACCAGCTCTGCTTGGTGGGCGTTCAGCGCGGCGGGGAAGTCGCTGAATTTGTCGATCCGCCAGTCGATGGCGTCCCGGAATGTGCCGTGGTCGACCTCGAATGCATTGCGCGTGTCCAGCGTCACCACCGGGCGGCCCGCGTCGTCGACGCCTTGGTCGAGCCAGCGCCGCAGCGTGGCCGCCGACACCGCCGGTGCACGCGCCGCCGCCGGGCGGATGGTGGGGTGGTTCATGCGGATGATTTCGGTCTTGACCTTGACCAGCAGCTTGCGAAACGGCGGCGTCTGCGACCAGCTCTCTTTCGGTGCCAGCGCGGCAAAGCGCGGGTCTTGCTCCAACTGTGCGACAAAGCTGCGCACCGCCCCGGCCGCGCCAGCAAGAAACAGGTTGATGCCCTCTTCGGCCAGCAAAATCGTGCCCTTAAGGTCGAGCGCCTGCGCCCAGGCTTGCAATTGCAGGCGTAAATCCGCCGCATCGGGCAGCGGGACAAAGCGGTAAGCGGAGATGTTGAGTACGGTGTTCACGGCCGTGATTTTAAGCTTGTGCACTGTGTTGCTGGGCTCGCCCAGGGGCGCTGCGGTGCACGCGGCGTGAGCGCTCCCTGGGCGGGCGGGCGGGCGGGCCCGCGCGTTTAGCTGAAAAAGCTCTTGAGCTTGTCGGTCCAGCTGTCGCCATTGGGCGAGTGCTTGCCGCCGCCTTTTTTGAACGAGTCGTCGAGTTCTTTGAGCAGCTTGCGTTGGTGCTCGGTCAGCTTGACGGGGGTCTCGACCGTGATGTGGCAGTAGAGGTCGCCGGGGTAGCTGCCGCGCACGCCTTTGATGCCCTTGCCGCGCAGGCGGAATTGCTTGCCGGTTTGCGTGCCTTCGGGGATGTCGATGGCGGCCTTGCCTTCAAGGGTTGGTACATCAATTTCGCCGCCCAGCGTGGCGGTGACGAAGCTGATCGGCACCGAGCAGTGGATGTCGTCGCCGTCGCGCTCGAAGATGACGTGCTTTTTGAGCCGGATCTCGATGTAGAGGTCGCCGGGCGGGCCGCCATTGGCGCCGGGCTCGCCGTTGCCGGTGCTGCGGATGCGCATGCCGTCGTCAATGCCGGCGGGGATTTTGACTTCCAGTGTTTTGTTCTTTTTGATCTTGCCCTGGCCGTGGCAGCTGGTGCAGGGGTCGCTGATGGTCTTGCCCTTGCCGTGGCAGCTGGGGCAGGTTTGCTGGACGCTGAAGAAGCCTTGGCGCATTTGCACCGTGCCCGCGCCGTGGCAGGTGGTGCAGGCCTTGGCGCTGGTGCCGGCCTTGGCACCGCTGCCGTGGCAGCTTTCGCAGTCTTCCCAGCTGGGGATGCGGATTTGTGCATCCTTGCCTTTGGCCGCCTCTTCCAGCGTGACCTCCATGGCGTAGCTCAGGTCGTTGCCCCGAAACACTTGGCGACCACTGCGCCCGCGTTGCTGGCCGCTGAACATTTCACCAAAAATATCGCCAAAAGCCTCGGAAAAGCCACCGAAGCCTTCTGCACCGCCGCCGCCACCGCGCATATTGGGGTCAACCCCGGCATGGCCGTACTGGTCGTAGGCGGCGCGTTTTTGGGCGTCCGACAGCATTTCGTAGGCTTCCTTGCCTTCCTTGAACTTTTCTTCGGCGTTCTTGGCCACGTCGCCTTGGTTGCGGTCGGGGTGGTGCTTCATCGCGTGTTTGCGATAAGCCTTTTTAATCTCTTCTTCCGAGGCGTTCTTGGGTACGCCCAGGGTCTCGTAGTAATCTCTTTTTGCCATGGTTTTTGCGGGGGCCTGGTTGCTAACACATTAGGACTTGCGCAAACATGCTGCTGCAACGCTTGCCGAAGTGTTGTCGGATATTGAAAAGCTGGGGGACGCGTGATCTGCTCCCAGCGGTTGGCTGCTTTTGCCGCAGCTCTTTGCGAGCTGGCCTCAAAAA
>JAYVXE010000022.1:0-2715 GCA_043785395.1 Burkholderiaceae bacterium
CGCTCGAAGAGGTTGGCAAACAGTTCGACGTGACCCGCGAACGCATCCGCCAAATAGAAGCCAAGGCGCTGCGCAAACTCAAGCACCCAAGCCGCAGCGACAAACTGCGCAGCTTTATCGACACGCTGTAAGCGCACCCGCGCTGAAGGCCAATGGCCTCTGTCCGGCAACGGATAGAGGCCATTTTTTAATTTTGATAGCTTATTACGCCCGTCAGATGGGCGTTACATGCCTTTTTTCCTTGTAATTACTGGCTACTGCCCAAAATCCAGCGGCAGCCCCACATAGTTCTCGGCGAGGGTGCGTGCGCCTGACTCGGAGTTCAGCAGGTAGTCGATTTCGGCCTCCTGGAACTTGGCGCTAATGGCGCCTTCGCCGGGAAAGCTGTGCATCAGCTGCGTGAACCACCACGAGAACCGCTCTGCCCGCCAGATGCGCTTGAGTGCCAATTCAGAGTAGCGGTCGATGCCCGCCTCGGACTTGTCGGCGTAGTACTCGCGCAGGCCATTGAACAGGTATTTCACGTCGGTCGCCGCCAGGTTCAGGCCCTTGGCGCCCGTGGGCGGCACGATGTGGCCCGCGTCCCCGGCCAGGAACATGCGGCCAAAGCGCAGTGGCTCGGTCACAAAGCTGCGCAAGGGGGCAATACTTTTTTCGATGCTCGGGCCGCTCACCAGCGTCTCGCGGGCCTCGGGGTCCAGGCGCAGTTTCAGCTCCTGCCAAAAAGCGTCGTCACTCCAGGCCTCGATCTTGTCGGTCAGAGGAACCTGCAGGTAATAACGGCTGCGGGTCTGGCTGCGCTGGGAGCACAACGCAAAACCACGCGGGCTGTTCACATAGATCAGCTCGTGGTGCACCGGGGGCGTATCGGACAACATGCCCAGCCAGCCAAAGGGGTAGACCTTCTCAAACTCTTTGATAGCGCTGCGCGGCGCGCTGGCGCGGCAGACGCCGTGAAAGCCGTCACAGCCGGCGATGAAGTCACAGTCAAGGGTGTGGTTCTGGCCGTTTTTTTCGTAGCTGACGCGGGGCGTCTTCGTATCAAAGCCGTGTACCTGCACGTTGGCGGCTTCGTACACCGTGGGCAGGCCGGCGGCAGCGCGGGCGTCCATCAGGTCGCGGGTCAGCTCGGTCTGGCCGTAGACCATGACGTTTTTGCCGCCGGTGAGCTGGTTCAGGTCGATGCGGTGGCGTTTGCCGCCCACCAGCATGTCAAAGCCGCCGTGCAGCAGGCGTTCCTTGTGCATCCGCTCGCCCACACCGGCCTCACTCATCAGATCGATGCAGACCTGCTCCAGGATGCCGGCGCGGATGCGTGACAGCACGTAGTCACCGCTCTGGCGCTCAAGAATGATGGCGTCGATGCCGGCCTTGTGCAGCAACTGGCCAAGCAGCAGGCCGGAGGGGCCGGCGCCGATGATGGCAACCTGGGTACGCATGGGATGTCTCCTTGTATTAGGACTTACGCAAAACCGCCCTGGCGTCGTTCTTTTGATCAGCCGTACCTGGTGTACTGTCTGCGAAAAAATGCCTAGCCAGGACAATTTTGCGTAAGTCCTGTGTATTAAAAAAAACCTGCTCAAGCTTAGAAGCCCGCCCCGTTGGCCACCATAGGGTCGGCTCGGTGTTTGCGCGGTGATCGCACAAGCGTTCTGTTCATCGCGCAAAATACCAACCCACGGCAAGCCTTTCGGACCCAACACACCAACCACCCCCAACACCCAGCATGAGCGCCCCCACCATTGCATCCGCAGACTTCATCGCCGGCATGGCCAAAGGCATGGCGGTGCTGGAGAGCTTCGACACCGAGCGCCAGCGCCTGAACGCCACACTGGCGGCGGCGCGGGCCGGCATCACCAGGGCGGCCGCACGGCGGCACTTGCTGACCCTGGCCTACCTGGGCTACCTGGAGAGTGACGGCAGCTACTTTTGGCTGTCGCCCAAGGTGCTGCGCTTCTCGGGCAGCTACCTGGCGTCCGCCCGCCTGCCGCGTGTCGTGCAGCCCACACTCAACCGCCTGGCTGCGCAGACCTTGTTGCCGTTCTCGGTGGTGGTATTGGAGGGGCGGCAGGTGGTCATCGTGGCGCGCAGCACGGCCCATGACGGTGGCGGGCGCATCCTCGCCTACGGCCTGCACCTGGGCAGCCGCCTGCCCGCCCATGCGACATCGACCGGCCGGATGTTGCTGGCAACACTGGCGCCGGCCGAGCTGCGCCAGTGGCTGCGAGAGAACCCCTTGCCGCGCCTGACGGCCTACACCCAGACCGACTTGCCCGCACTGCGCAAGACGGTCTCAAAAGCCCGGACTGACGACTACTGCCTGGCCAGCGAAGAGCACGAACTGGGGGTGCACGCCTTGGCGGTGCCGCTGCGTGACCTGCAAGGGCGCACCGTGGCAGCACTCAATGTGGTGAGCTCACCGCAGCGGCTGGCGGCTGCACGGCTTGAAAAAGACCTGCTGCCGGTGCTGCGGGACGCTGCACTGGAGCTGCGTCCGCTGTTATAGCCCCAGGGAATTGCTATGTATTTAATAGCTATTAACGCTTGCTATTAAAGCGCTAGATGCATATTTTGTTTAAATTTTGTAACTACTCAGGTGGTCTTGCTTGGTTTTACGCCCTCTCCCTCTGGGAGAGGGCGGGGGTGAGGGCTGGCGGCCTGTGCATGGCGCTGTCTTGTTGTGTGGCTTGCTGGCCCTCACCCCAACCCTCTCCC
>JAYVXE010000023.1:0-2693 GCA_043785395.1 Burkholderiaceae bacterium
TTGCAGTCCGGGGTCGGTGGTGAAGAGGTTGACGCCGTGTTGGTCGGGTACGGGATGGGAAGCTGGTTCAGTCATGGTGTAGTCGTGTCTCCTGAGCCCATTGTTGGGAAAGTTTTGATACTTGTCTAATATCAAATATAGTTTGATTCATACATAAAACATATCCATGGAATTTCGCCATCTTCGTTATTTTCTTGTGCTGGCGGAAGAGCTGCACTTTGGCCGGGCTGCGCGGCGACTGTCGATGTCGCAGCCGCCGTTGAGCCTGAACATCCAGCAACTTGAGGCCTCGATTGGCACCCAGCTCTTTGTTCGCAACAGCCGGGAAGTGCGTCTGACCAGCGCTGGGCAGGCCTTGATACCGGCTGCGCAGGCTTTGTTGGAGCAGGCGCGCGAGGTTGCGCGCCATGCCCGTGATGTTGGGCGTGGCATGGTCGGGCATCTGAATGTGGGGTTTGTCGGTGCCATGCTGTACCGAGGGCTGCCGCAGTTGCTGGGTCAATTCCAAGCCCAGCATCCCGAGTTGCACCTGGTGCTGCGGGAGCTGAACTCGCAAGACCAGTTGGCCGCGCTGGCCCAAGATCAGCTCGATGTTGGTTTTGCCCACTCCACCCGCTTGCCCGCAGAAATGTCGCACCTGCTGTTTGCCAGCGACCCCTTTGTGTGCTGCCTGCCTGCTGCACACCCGCTGGCCGGGCAGGCTGCGATTGATTTGGTGCTGCTCAAAGACCAGCCCTTTGTGCTGTTTGCCCGCGCCGCCTCGCCCCATTACTACGAGCAGATTTTGTCGATTTGTACCGATGCCGGATTTTTGCCCGAACTGCGCCATGAAGTGCGGCACTGGCTCAGCGTGGTGTCCTTGGTCGCGCAAGGCATGGGGGTTGCCTTGGTGCCTGCGGCCTTGCAGCGCGCCGCCTTGCAAGGCGCGGTGTTCGTGCCCTTGCAAACGCAGTGCGCCCATTCGCCGTCGTATTGCATTTGGAAAACGCGCCGCGAGGACGCTGCGCTGGCGGCTTTTATCGCCCATGCGCGGTTGGCCGCTTGCGAGCCGCCGGTTGGTGGGCGCTTACCCTCGGTCGCGCAAGTCGTACAGCACGCCTTGGCGTAGCGCGCCTTGGGCGACTTCCAGGCGCTCGATGCCGAGCAGCGCGAAGATGGCGCGCAGCAGGCTGAGGCCACCGCCGATCACGGCGCGCCTCTCCTCCTCCAGGCCGTCCAGGCGCACGCGGTCGGCGCTTTGGGCTTGCAGCAGGTGGGCCAACAGCAGGTCAAGGCCGGCTTGGGTGACGGTGGTGGCGCTGTGGCCCAGGCCAGCGAGGATGGCGCCAATCGCACTGACCGTGCCGGATGCACCGTAGGCTACGTCCCAGTTGTCGCGGCGGTAGGTGTTGAGGGCGTCGCCGAGCACGGCTTGGGCGGCGCTTTCGGCGCTTTGGAAGGCCTGCGGCGTGAACTGGCCGTCGGGAAAGTAGGCCATCGACCAGGCGACACTGCCGACTTGGTAAGAGGCAAGGGTGTTGGCGTGTTGCCTTTGGCCGAGAACCAACTCGGTCGAGCGGCCACCGATGTCGATCACCAAGCGGCGTTCGTCCGAGGGCGCCAGCAACTGCGCAACACCTTGGTAGATCAGGCGGGCCTCTTCGGCGCCTGAGATCACGTCGATGGGAAACTTCAGCAGTGTGCTGGCATGGGTTAAAAAAACGTCGCGATTGCGTGCCTCGCGCAGGGTTTGGGTGGCCACAGCCCGCACCTGTGTGGGCGCAAAGCCCACCAGCCGCTCGCCAAAACGCGCTAAGCAGTCCCAGCCGCGTTGCATGGCGGCCTGCGACAGGTTGCGCTGGGCGTCCAGGCCACTCCCTTGGCGCACGGTTTCTTTCAGGTATTCGGTGCGCTGAATGTGCCCGTGTTGCAGCCGACCAATCTCTAGGCGAAAGCTGTTAGAGCCCAAATCGAGGGCGGCGAGGAGTGTGCCGTGGTGCATGCTGGGGTTTTTACGCTTGCTATTTTCCGGCGCAGCATAACACCCGGCCCACCGGGCCGGCTGCGTGGGCGAAAATGCGAAGATGCGAAAATGGGGTCGTGCCGGCCCCAGCGTTTTTTTGACCCAAAGGAAATTTATGCCGATTAGAACCCTCACCATTGTCCTCATTGTTTTGGCCACCGCAGGCTTGGCGGCGCTGAACTGGGGCGCGCTTTCCACGCCCACCATGATCTCGCTCGGGGTGACGTCGATGGAGGCCCCGTTGGGTTTGGTCATGCTGGGGTTGACCGCCGCCTTGCTGTTGGTTTTTGGTGCCTATGTTTTGTATTTGCACAGCGCCGTGATGCTGGACGCACGCCGCCACAACAAGGAAATGTCGGCCCAGCGTGAGCTGGCCGACCGCGCCGAGGCTTCACGTTTTACCGAGCTGCGAAACTACCTGGAGGCGCAGCGTGAACAGCGTGCCAGCACTGAAGCCGAGGCCCGTGCGGCATTGTTGGCACGTGTTGCGCAGTTGGAGAGCGTTTTGGTGAAGCGCCTGGAAGAGTCTGAGAACAGTGTCGCCGCCTATGTCGGCGAGTTGGGCGACCGCATCGAGCGTGGCTCGGTGCAAGGCTAACTGTCATGCATGGGCCAAGCGCCCCGAACGATGAAACCACGCCGCGAGACGAGCGCGCCGCTTCCAGTGCACCCGTGGATCTGGCTCTGCCAG
>JAYVXE010000024.1:0-8861 GCA_043785395.1 Burkholderiaceae bacterium
GTGTTGCGCAAGGCCTCGCCGCGCAGCTGCATCTGGCCTTGCGACTGGATGCTGCCGCTGTTGGCGATCGTCTTTGCCCTCAGGCTCACGCTGCGCCCAGAGAGCTGTCCGGCGTTGCTGATTTGCAAGCCAGCTACGTCCAGGTTCTCCTGGGCGGTAATGACTGCTTGGTTGTTCAAATTGCCGCCGATACTGACCATGCTGCCGCTGATGTGGCCGCCGTTGTCGGTCTGCCCCAGGTTGACGGAGCTGCCCGCGATGGTGCCGCTGTTGCTGGTCTGACCCAGCATGATGGACGTTCCGGCGAGCTGGCCGCTGTTGCTGACCGTGCCTGCGCTCAGACTCTGTTGCGCCCATACCGTGCCGTTGTT
This sequence comes from Burkholderiaceae bacterium, assembly GCA_043785395.1. GTDB lineage: Bacteria > Pseudomonadota > Gammaproteobacteria > Burkholderiales > Burkholderiaceae_C > JAGOEY01. The sequence goes on from JAYVXE010000024.1 coordinate 372, forward strand.
GGACAGTGCTGCGTTGACAGCAATGTCGGCGCCGGCCAGCATCCCGGTGTTGGTGAGCGTGCCGCCGGCGTATTGCACCAAGCTTGCGCTTTGCACCGTCCCTGCGTTGTGCATGCCAAGGGCTGCGCTCAGGATGATTTCTTGGTTGCTGCTGATGCTGTGGCTGGCGCCAACGCTGGCCTGGCCCTGCGCTTTGAGCTTGATCGCAGCGCTGGCCTGGATGCCACCGGCGGCACCGGTGGCACCAGCGGCGCTGATGATGTTGCGCGCTTGCACGTCGATCGCACCTTCGACTTGCAGGCTTGCTTGGTTCACGAAGTCACCGCCCTGCACCACGTCGAGCCCACGCCCGATCCGCATGTCGCCTTGCAGCAGCAGTTGCCCCTGGTTGGCTTGCAAGTTGGCGTGCTGGCCGATTTCGCTGCTGCCCAAGAAGCGCAGGTTGTTGTTGGCGCTGGCGTTCAGGTCTTGACCGACCGCGAGGTCTTTGGCCAGCTCGATGCTTCCCTGCTCGGCTTTGAGCGTGAGTTGCTCGCCCACGCCCACCGGGCCACGCAGCTGGATGTCGCGCCCGGCTTGCAGTTGCAGGCTGCGCTGGCTGGCCAGTGCGCCGGCCACTTCAATGGAGCCGGCGCGGCTGTGCAGCGTCGCACTTTGCATCCGTGCGTCGCCCGCAATCCCTATCGTTTGCCCGGCCTGCAGTTGCACGGCACCGGCACTGGCCAGGCTGCCCACCCCGATGCGCCCGTCTGCATCAACGTCGATGTTGGCGTTGCTGCCGAGCTCGCCGGCCACCGTAAAGTCTTGCGCGCTGGCCTGCACAGCGCCCTCGGCTTGCAGTGCGCCGCCCCAGTGTTGCCCCTGCCCGCTGTGCAGCTGGGCCTGGCCCAGGATCAGCGCGTCGCCAGCAACCTCTAGCTGCGTTTGTGCTTGCAGCGTCAGATCGCCCGCCACTTGCAGCGGCCCATCTATGCGCAGTGCGCCGCCACTGTCCAGGCGGCTCGCGGCTGCGGCTTGCACCGCACCGTCAATGTGCAGGTCGGCGCCGCTGCTTGCTTGCAGGGCTCCGCCGCTGCGCAGCGCCTGGGCTTGCAGCGCGCCTGCTGCGTCCAGTTGCACGCTGTCGTTGGCGGCGATCTCGCCCGCCACGCGGATCTCACCGCTGTGCGTTTGCAGCCTTACCGCACGTGCCTGGACGTCCGCCCCCAGCACCATCGCCTCTTGGCTTTGCATCCCGATGCTGTCGCCACTGGCGATTTTGCCGCCGATGTCGATGCGTCCGGCGCTGTCGATCTCCAGGCGCTGCTGGCTGAGCAGCTCGCCTGCGATGTGGATGTCAGCAGCGCTGCTGCGCAACAGGGTTTGCCCTTGGCTGTGGACGTCAGCGCCAACATTGATATGGCGCGCTGCCAGCTCCAAATCGCCCCCGGCGTTGACGCTGCCCTGCACGTCAAGCCCACCTTGGGCGGCTTGGATGCGGGTTTGGGTGGCGTGGATGTCGCCGGCAATCTCGATGGCGCCTTCGCTGCGGGCATCGAGTGCGCCAGCGCTGGCCAGCCCGCCGGCCACCCGGATGGTTCCTGCACTGCTCAGTTCGATGCCGTTTTTGGCCAGCACCGGGCCGCCTATTTGCAGGTCGCCGCTGTGGCTTTGCAGCCGGGCCTGGCCCAGGCTTTGAATGTCGGCATCAACCTTGATCTGCTGGCCCGTCAGCGCCAGGTCGTCTGCCGCGTAGATGCCGCCCTGCACCGCCACGCCTTCACGCACGGAGTCCAGCCGCAGGCTGCCGGCAAACGCATCACCCCCAATGTGGATCTGTTGTTGGCTGTGGATGCTGCTGGCGCCCAAGCCTGCGTGCAGCCCGCCCTCGATCGTGGTGCTGCCGGCAGATACCAGGCTCACGCCTTGGCCCGCCCGCAGGTCGCCCTGGATGTGCAGGTCACCGCTGCGGTTGTCTATGCGTGCATGGCCTAGGCTTTCGATGCTGTCGGCCAAGGCCAGTGTTTCGCCGCTGAGCTGCAAGTCGGCCCCGGCATAAATTGGCCCCGCCACTTGAAGCGCGCCGCGTTCGGCGTACAGGCTGCTGGCACCGGCTGCGCGGGCACTGCCCGCCAGACTGACCTCTGCGCCGCGAATCTCCAGGCCTGCGCCGGAGGCCACCGGCCCGCCGATCTGCACACCATCTTGGGCCTGGAGTTTGACGCCTGCGTTGCCGACCACGCCGCCCAGCACGGCCAGGCCTTTGCCTGCGCCCAGGCTCAATGCGCCCAGTGCCTGGGCCTCGCCGTCGATGTTCAGCTGCCCACCGGCATGGATGCCGAGTGCACCGTCGGCGTAGATGTTGCCTGCGAAATAGCTGTTGCGCCCGCTGCGCAACTGCGCATCGCCCAAGAGCAGCAGGTCGCCCAGGATGTCGAGGTCGCCGCTCAGTTGCAGCTTGGCGTTGCCCAGGCGCATGCTGCCGCCTTGTACACCGAGCGTGAGCGAGTCGCCCAAAATGCTGGTTTGACCCGCATTCAGCTCACCGCTGATCCCGAGCTGCGGCGCTTGCAGTTGCAATTCGCCGCCAATGTCGGCGCGCCCGGTCAGGCTCAGGCTTTGGCTGGCGTTCAGTTGGGCGTTGCCGCCGACGTGCAGTGCGCCGCTGAGCAGGGTATGGGTGGCTTGCTGGTCCAATTCCTGGGCAACACTGAGCTGGCCGCCGATGGTGGTGGCCCCACCGCTGTGCAGTCTCAGGTTTTGCCCAGCCCGGGTTTGCCCTTGCAGGCTGATTTGACCCTGGGCTTGCAGCTCGCCGTCGCCCACGGTATCGAGCTGACCTTGCTGCAAGATGCTTCCTGCGTGCAGTTGCGCCGCACTGCCAAACACGATCTTGCTGCCCGCTTGTCCGAGCTCCAGCACGCCATCGGCTTGCAATTGGGCCGCTGCGCCGACGTGCAGGTCACCAAGAATCTGCGTGCTGCGCGCTTGCTGCTGGAGTCCTTGCACGACTTGCAGCTTGTCTCGGATGGTGGTCGCCCCTCCGCTCTTGAGCTGCAAGTCTTGTCCAACCCAGACCGGGCCTTGCAGCTGGATCTGGTCCTGCGCCTGCACGGCCATGGCGCCTGCCACATCGAGTTGGCCTTGCTGCTTTATGCTGCCAGCGCTCAATGCGGCGGCACCTGCGACAGAGCTGCGCCCCCCGGCTTGGCCCAGTTGCAGCTGGCCGGCGGCCTGCGCGTGCAGCCCGCTGCCGCCTATGAGTTGTGCGCCGGTGTGCAGATTGGCCCCGCTTTGCAAGCGTATTTCGCCCTGCGCCTGGGTCGTGCCGTGCAGGCGCAAATCTCCCCCGCTTTGCGCGTCGAGCGCGCCTGCGCTGGCCAAGGGCCCGGCTTGCAGGTCCTGCGCCGCGCGCAAACGGATGTCTTGCACAGCATTCGCTTGCGCCAGGGTCAGGCTGCCCGCGCTGTCGATGTGGATGCCTTGCTGGTAGGCCGATAGCGCACCGCCCAGGTTCACGCCAAAGCCGCGCTCGGTCGAGATGATGCGGATTTGGCCCGCCGTCATCGCCCCCAGTGCACTGGCGTCGATGGCCAGCGCCGTTGCCGGTGCAGCTCGGCCCAGTGCGGGTGCAGGCGCATTGGCAAGCGTCGCTGTCGACGTCGGCAGCGCCAGTTGCCAGTCTCCATTGGGCTGCTGCGCGTACTGCGCCGCGCCCGCAACCAGGTTGATGCTCGACAAGTCCTGGTTCAGGTAGTGCGCCCGCAACGGCGCGTCCAGCAACAGGTTTTGACCCAGCAGGTCGAGCCGGCCTACCGTCCCCTCCAGTCCGGCCCCGCTGATGCGAATTTGCCCACCCTCCACGCTCCAGCCCAGCTGCTGCGCAGCGTCCCAGTTGCTGATCTGCCCGTACGCGTCCCTTGGCTCGGGCCGGCCCGAGCTCAAACTCAGTCGCGGCGTGTTGACGCTGGCGCAGCCCGCGCAGTGAATGCCGTTCGGGTTGGCGATGATCACCGCCGCGGGTGCGCCAAACACCTCCAGCGTCCCCGTCAGCTGACTCGCCGCCCCGCTGCTGGTGACTTCGTTGACGATCGTGCTGGCGCTGCCGCTGTGCGCCAGGTTGGGGTTGGCGCCCACCCCTGCTCCCAGCAGCGCCGTGCCCCCGACCAAGCTGTTGTTCAACACCACGCCACGCGCGTCGACGTCAAACCGCTGGTAGCGGTTGAGCGACATCCCGGCCTGGTTCGGTGCCGTAATGTTCACCAGCGCGGCGCCACTGCCCAGGTTGCTGATCTGCGGCTGAAACACCAAGGCCGCCCGTGGATCGGCAATCGGCTGGCCAACCTGCCCCTGCGCCACGACCAGCGGCACATGGCCCCACACCATGCTCACCAACAGCAAGCGCGCAGTCACCCGCATCCACATTGGAGGGCGCTCTGTCCCATCCTGGGTGGGGGGCAGACCATCGGTGACGCGGGGGGTAAGAATTTTGGTCATGGTGGGCTCACAACGGTCAGGGAAATACATAAAAAAAGTGGTACGGCGGCTATACGGTGGCGGTACGGCGGCCTAAAACTGGTAGCCCAGTTGCAGGTTGACCTGGGTCGCTTTGCGAACCGAAGGCTCAGGCGTCAACAGCGGGCGGCCGATGATGATTTCGCCGCTGGCTGCGCCCAGCGTCAAACGCGCACCCACACCGGCCGACAGCAGGCGCTGGCGGCGGGCATCGGACAAGGTACGCAGGCGCGCCCCGTCTAAAAACACGTAGGGCTGCCATTGCAGTCTGGCGCTGCCAAGGCCAAGTGGCGCAAGGTCTTGCAGCAGCCATTCGTTGCGCATGAAGTAGCCACGGTCACCACCGGCGGCAGACTCGGCAAAGCCGCGCACGCTGGCAACGCCGCCAGCAAACAACTGCTCGGACGAGTACAGCGGGTTGCGCGTCCATTGGTGCGCCAGCCGCGTGCGCCAAGTCCAACGCGCGCTCAAGGGCAGCTGGGCGCCCACCGAGGTCTCTAGCTTGGTGAACTGGCCCCGTGCGGCACCGGCGGGCAACTCGGCCGGGTCGCGGTCGGCCCCCAGGCTGCGCAGGCCACGCACCACACCCAAATCCAGCGTCCACTGCCCAAGGCCGTGGGGGCTGCGAAAACGGCTGAGCTGGTTCACCCCCAGCCGTGCAACGGCCTGGGTCTGGGGGCTCAAGGCCAAGTTGTTGATAGCACGGGTGGAGGTGCGCCGGGTCAGTGACAGATCGAGCGCGAGCTTGCTGTCCTGGCTGCGCTGCAACAAGCGGTTCAGTGTGATGGACTGGCTTTGCGAGTTGCCGTAGACCAAGGCGGTGTCGCCGATCAGGTTTTGGTACTCGGACCAAGAGCGCATCAAGCCCAAGGTGTAATAACCCAGCGGCACCGAGAGTGAACCAAAGACGGCGTTGGTATCAGCGCTGGTGACCAGGCCAAGCGAGAGCGACTCCATCAGGCCCAGCGCGTTGCCTTGGTCGACACCGCCTTGCAGACGCACGCGCCCGGTGCTGGCCGAGCCCTGGTTGTCGGTCGACGCAGAGTAGGAGCGGGCATCGCCGGGGCGGTTGCTCAGTGCCACGATGGAGCCTCCGGTTTGCTCACCCGGCAAGATCTGCACCTGCGCAGCGTTGCGGCGCAGGCGGTTGAGCTGGTCGACCGCCTGCTCAATGTCTTGCAGCCGCAGGATATCGCCCTGGCGCATCGGCAAAGCCAGCCGCACGCCCAGCGCGTTGCTGCCGCCCGGCGCCAACACCTCGTCGTTGTAGCGAATTTGTTCAATGTGCCCAGCCAGCACCGTGATGCTGAGCTCGCCGGCGGCCAGGCTTTGGTTGCTGACCGTGGCCCGCGAAGTGATGTAGCCACTGGCCACCAGGGCACGGCTCAAGCGGTCGAGCAAGGCGTTGATCTGGGCCGCGCCCAGCGTATGGCCCTCGAAGACGGCCACGATGCGGCGAAATTCACGCTGGCTGATCAGAATTTCACCGCTGGCAGTGATCTGCTGGATGTCAAAGCTGGGGCCGTCCGGACTTGCCAAGTGGGCCGGAAAGGGTGCCTCGCGCTCATCCACTTGCTGCGCCAAAGGCAAGGCCTGCGGCCCCAGCATTTGCGCCCGCTCGCGCTCTTGTTGCTCGCGCAGCAATTGTTCGGACGGGTTGCGCAACAGCGCAGGCGGCGACTGCGCCAACGCGCCGCAGGACAGGCAGCACAACACCAAGCTGCAAGCGCGGTGCAAGCGCCCTACCACCGCAGGATTCCCAAATGCTGGTCCAGACGAACCGGCTCGCTCTGGGGCTCGCGCTCCACCTCGATATCGGCTTCGACGCCATCGCCAGCGGCAAAGTAGCCGCCCTCTTGGCGCGCTGCGCCGTGCACAATCAGCCGGCCTTGCTGGGCCGTAAAACCACCGCCCTGGTCACTGGCGTAAAGGCGCGCCCAGGTGTCGCCAAACAAGGCTTTAAGACCATCGGCACGGACCAGGGCTCGCTGCACCGGGCGGGCACGGGCAATGGTTTGCGGTGCCTCAATGGTGGTGCCCAAAACCGAGAGAAACTGGCCACCGTCGTTGAGTACCGTGCCGCCCGCCTTGATGTGGATCGTGGTGGCAGCATTGATCTGGCCACCGCTCAATTGCTCGCTCGCGTTGGCGCTGCGTTTGCACCAAAACAAGACGCAGTGGTTTTGCACGCCAAAGTGGCCGGTGCTGAGCGCTTGGTTGGTGAGGTCGTGCTGAACGTCAATCCGTACCGCACCCGCGTTCGAGAACAAGTAGCCGCCGCTGTTGCGCAGGCTGCCCGCCTCGATGCTGAGTTCACCACCAGCGACCAAGTAGCTTTGCTGCGCTGGGTCGGCCAGGCTGCCGCGGTCGACCTCGAAGCCGTTGCGGCTGCTGAGCAGGTTGGAGCTCGACCAATCAAGCCGCTCGCGCCCCGCCAGATGCACACTTTCCACCTCCACGTGCTGCGCACTGCGCAAGCGCAGACTGCCATTCGAGACAATGCGGGCATTGCTGATTTTGACGCCCTGCTCGCCTCGGATGACAACGTCATCGGCGGCACCAAAAACCAGAGCGCCCACGGCCCCCACCGGCGTCGCCACCTCCACCGTCGTGCCCGCATTGAGCAGCACTGCATAAGGCGTGTCAGCGTCACTCGCGGAGCGGGTTTGGCCTTGGATGGTGCCGCCCAGATTGCGGATGCTGCCCTCGGTATCGATACGGGCACTGCCGCCAGCAACCACGCTGCTGCTACTCCCCCCATCGCCATTCGACTGGACAAATTCACGGCCCTGGAGCCGCACATCGCCTGCGGCTTCGATACGGCCTGCGATTTGCTCGATCAGGCCACTGCTGGTCAACCGAAAATCACCGGCCGATGCACTCAAGGCCCCGGCGTTGCGCACGCCCGCACCGGCATCGGTGACCACCAGCTCAACCCGGCCTGAACGCACGCTGGAGTTGGCCGTCACATCGATGGCGATGCCGTCCCCCCGCTCGCCCAAGCTCTTGTAGCTCAGCCAGGGTGTGAGGTTGTCGGTCGGTGAAGCCAGTGTGTCAAAACTCGCGCTTGAGGCGCCGGCAATGACCCGGGTGCTGGCGCTGGCCGAGGTAAAGGCATTGGTCACCGGGCCATGGATACCAACCTGGCGGGCAATCAGCTCCAGCCGAATCAGGTTGGCATCCAGCCCACCCGCTTCAATCTGGATGCTGCCGCCCTGTGTGCGCAGGTCCACATAGCGCTGGTACACATCGGGCGCCAATGCCTCATCGCGCAGAGTCACGGCTCCTGTGGTCAGTGCCAAGCTGCCGAAGTTGATGAAACTGCCGCCATTGACACGCAGGCCGTTTTGGTTGGCCAAGATCAGGTTGGCACGCGGGCCGTCGACCCGCACCGGCCCCTCAATGCGTGACGGCAGTGGCGAAAAAACCTCGGCAACAATGGTGCGCGCGCCCACGCCGACGTTGGCAAAGCTGGCACCGGCAGCGCCAACGTCGAAGCGGCTAAAGGCGTTGTACGAGACATCGCGCTCAGGCATGGCCGGCGTAATGCTGTGGTGGCCATCGGCTTGGCGGGCCACAAGGGTTGCCGTACTGCCGTCGGCCTGAACCTGGGCCTGGGCTGGTACGAGCAGCAACAGCCCGCCCCACACCCAAGCATGGCGGCGCAGCAAGACAGACGGCGTCCTGCAAAGCATGGAAGCTTTCACACAGTCCCTTCAAAATATTCACCGATCGCCACGCTTTGACAGGTTCACCACGTTGAAATGTGAAAAAAAGTTTCTATGTTTACACAGCTTCAGCAAATTTTTACCAAAAAAAATAATAGGCAAACGACAATAAATTCACATTTTTGCAAAAAATACAGCGCTTTCCCAAGCGCATCGGTACGCCGCTCTGGACGTAGGCGCGTTGTGGGCCATGCCTCTTATTCCATAGGACTAGGTCTTACGCAAAACCGCCCTGGCGTCGTTTTTTTGACCAGCCGTACCAGGATGT
>JAYVXE010000025.1:0-2690 GCA_043785395.1 Burkholderiaceae bacterium
CGGCTTCATGGCAGGCCACGAGCCGCTGCGGCCCCACGGCGCGCAGCAAGGGGCGTTCGGCTTGGCAACGCGCACCCGCGTGCGGGCAGCGGGTCGAGAAGACGCAGCCCTTGGGCGGGTTGAGCGGTGACGGCATCTCGCCGCTGGGGACGCTGTGGGGCGTGGCCGTGCGCAAGCCCGGTGTCGAGGCCAGCAGGGCTTGGGTATAGGGGTGTAGCGGCCGGGCGAACAGGGTTTTCTTATCGGCCTGCTCCATCACATGGCCCAGGTACATCACCAGCACCTCGTGCGCGATGTGGCGCACGACGCCGAGGTCGTGCGAGATGAAGAGGTAGGCCAGGCCAAACTCTTGCTGCAAGTCGGCCAGCAGGTTGAGCACTTGGGCTTGTACCGAAACGTCGAGTGCCGATACCGGCTCGTCGGCCACGACCAGGGCCGGCTGGAGCATCAGCGCCCGGGCGATGGCGATGCGTTGGCGTTGCCCGCCCGAAAACATATGGGGGTAACGGTCATGGGTTTCGGGCCGCAACCCAACCCGGGCCAGCATGGCCTGGACGCTCTCACTGCGCTCAGACGCCGATAAGCGTGTGTTGATGGCCAGTGGCGCGGCCAAAATTTGGCCTATTTTTTTGCGTGGATTGAGTGAGCCATAAGGGTTTTGAAAGACCATTTGCACCGTTGTCCGAAGGGCTTGGCGTTGTGCCCCGGCAGCGTTCACAGCATCGATGCCATTCAAAAAGAGGCTGCCACTGCTGGGCGCCTCAATCAGCGTTGCCATGCGGGCCAAGGTCGACTTGCCGCAGCCCGACTCACCGACGATGGCCAGTGTTTGGCCGCGCTGCACGCTGAACGACACACCGCCTACGGCGTGCAACTGGTCGGGCGGGCGCAAAAGGCCACGGCGAATGCTGTAGCTGCGCTGCAGCGCATGGGCCTCGATCACCGGGGGCGCGCTGGGTGAGCCGGGCGCTGGTGCGGGGGTGGGTGTCAGCTGCATGGCAGGGCCTGCGGGGTGTGGGCCTGGGCGGGCTCGGATTTGGCTTTGGACGGCCCCAGCGGAAAGTGGCAGCGCACCAAGCCATCGGCCCAAGCGCGCAGGGGCGGGCGCTGCTGGCAATCCGGGGTTTGGGCAGATTGGCAGCGCGGGGCAAACAAGCAGCCGCTGGGGCGGTCGTTGCGCCCTGGCACCAGACCGGGAATGGTGGCCAAGCGGCCATCGCCGAGCTCGTTCAGACTGTTTTCGGGCCGGGCGGCGAGCAGGGCTTTTGTGTAGGGGTGTTGGGGTGCAGAAAACAGCGCATCGGTGTGGCACTGCTCCAAAATCTGACCGGCATACATCACGGCCACCCGCTGTGCCATCTCGGCGACCACGCCCATGTCGTGGGTGATCAGCACCAAGGCCATGCCGCGCTCTTGTTGCAGGCTGCGCAGCAGCGCAAGAATCTGCGCCTGGATGGTCACGTCGAGTGCCGTGGTGGGCTCGTCCGCAATCAGCAGGCGCGGGTTGCAGGCAATCGCCATGGCAATCATCACGCGCTGGCCCATGCCGCCGGAGAGTTGGTGCGGGAAATCTTGCAAGCGGCTTTCGGGGGCCGGTATGCCAACTTGCTCCAGCAGCTCGATGGCGCGCCGCTGCGCCGCTGCCCGGCCCAGGCCCAGGTGCTGGTGCAGCGTCTCTTTGAGCTGAAAACCGACGCTGAAACAGGGGTTCAGGCTGGTGCTGGGGTCTTGAAAAATCATGGCCACGTCTTTGCCGATCAGCCGTCTGCGTTCGCGCGGCGCCAGCGCCAGCAGCTCGTGGCCGGCAAAGCGAAGCCGTTCGGCCCGCACTTGGCCGGGGTAGGCAATCAGCCCCATCAAGGCCAGCATGGTGACGCTTTTGCCCGAGCCCGACTCACCAACGATGCCCAGTACCTCGCCTTCTTCGAGCGAAAAACTGACGCCGTCAACAGCTTGCAAAACACTGTGGCGGGCGGGGAAGTCGACCGAGAGGTTCTGAATTTCAAGCAGTGCCATCGATGTCTTTCGGTCAGGATTTGAGCTTGGGATCGAGCGCGTCACGCAGGCCGTCACCGAGCAGATTGAAGGCCAGCACGGTGAGCAAAATGGCCAGACCGGGAAATGTGACAACCCACCAGGCGCGCAGCACAAATTCGCGTGCGTCGGCCAGCATCGTTCCCCACTCAGGGGTTGGCGCCTGTGCTCCGAGTCCGAGAAAACCCAGTGCTGCGGCGTCCAAAATAGCGGTGGAAATACCGAGCGAGGCTTGCACGATCAAAGGCGCGGCGCAGTTGGGAAGAATTTCGCTGAACATCAAGCGCAGGTGCGATGCGCCCTGCATGCGCGCTGCGGTGACGTAGTCGCGCCCGGCTTGCGTGATCACGGCAGCGCGCGTGATGCGCACGTAGTGCGGCAGCACCACAATGGCCACCGCCAGCATCGCGTTCATCAGCCCCGGCCCCAAAATGGCGACGATCACAATGGCCAGCAACAGGCTGGGAAGCGTCAAGATGATGTCCATCAGCCGCATCACGGCGATCTCAAAAACCCCTCGGTAAAAGCCTGACAGCAGGCCTAAAAGCGTGCCTACCAGCACCGAGATGCTGACCACGACCAGGCCAATCAGCAGTGACAAGCGGGCACCAAACATCAGCCGCGAGAGCATGTCGCGGCCAATCGCATCGGTGCCA
>JAYVXE010000026.1:0-2689 GCA_043785395.1 Burkholderiaceae bacterium
GCCCGACGACCTCAAGGGCATGAAGATTCGCGTCCAGCAAAGCCCGACCACCATCAAAATGGTCCAGGCGCTGGGCGCGTCCCCAACGCCGATGGCCTGGGGCGAGGTCTACCCGGCGCTGCAAGCCGGCGTGGTGGATGGCGCCGAAAACAACATCACCGCCTTGACCAATGGCCGCCACGGCGAGGTGAGTAAGTTCTTCTCGCTGACGGAGCACCAGGTGGTGCCGGACGTGCTCGTCATCTCTTCGGCCAAGTGGGACGCCCTCAAAAAACCGCTGCAAGAAGCCTTGACGGCTGCCGCCAAGGAATCGTCCGTGTTCCAGCGCGCCGCCTGGGCCGAGGCGGAGAAGAATGAAACGGTGGCCGCCGAAAAGTTGGGCGTCAAAATCAGCAGCCCGGCCAAGGCTGCGTTTGTGCTCAAGGTCAAGTCCTTGATGAACGAGGAACGCAAGAACGTGAAGCTTGCGGCGCTGCTCGACCAGATCGAGGCGACGCGCTAACGCTCGTGCATGGGCCAAGCGCCCCCAGCGGCGTTGCCCCTGCTGGCCGTACGCGCGTACGGTCTGCGCCGGGCTACCTGGCATGGAGTCGCTTTGCGTCAAGTCCTGGCTTTTTTATTTTTGCCATGTCCGGCGGTGTCCGGCTGTGGCCTCACCTCCTGCCTCCTATGCTGAAACAACTGCGCAAGGCCGCCGACCGGCTGCTTGAGACCGGCCTCATCCTGTGTTTTTTGGTGCTCTCCCTCTGTGTGCTGTGGCAGGTCTTCAGCCGGTATGTGCTGAACAATCCGGCCATCTTCACGGAAGAGGTTTCGCGTTTTGCCGTGATCTGGCTGAGCTTGCTGGGCACCGCCTATGCCTGCGGCAAGCTGGAGCACATGGCCTACAACATGCTGGAGACCCGGCTCGCCGGGGCCAGTCTGTTGTTGCACATGCGGGCGGTGGCGGCGATCGTTTTGGCGTTCTCGGCCGCAGTGTTTGTGTACGGTGGTGGCCGCCTGGTGTTGCGGGCGCGAGAGGTGGAGCAGCTGTCGGCCACGCTCGAAATACCGATGGCTTATGTGTATGCCTGCATCCCCTTGGCGGGCGTGTTCATGGTGCTGTACCAGCTGCTGATACTGCTTGCACCGCAGGATTTCAAGATCGCTGACGAAGTCGAGACTGCGTTGGAGCATGTGGAGAAGGAGCGTCTGGCATGAGCACGGCACTGTTGATTTTGGCGCTGGTGTTCACCGCGCTGCTGATGTTTGGCGTGCCGGTGAGTTTTTCCATCGGCATCGCCACGCTGTTGGCGCTCTTTACCGTCACCCCCACCCCGGACACGGCGTTGATTGTGTCGGCGCAGCGGGTGGCCTCCAGCCTGGACAGCTTTACGCTGGTGGCGATTCCGCTCTTCATCCTCGCCGGGGGTTTGATGAATACCGGCGGTATCGCGATGCGGCTCATCGATCTGGCCAAGGTCTTGGTCGGCTGGTTGCCCGGTTCGCTGGCACAGATCTCGGTGGTGGCCAATGCACTGTTTGGCGCCATCTCTGGCTCTGCCGTGGCCAGTGCAGCCTCGGTGGGGGCAACCCTGTCGCCACTGCAGCGCCAGGCTGGCTACAACATGCCGATCTGCGCCGCCGCCAACGTGGCCTCGTCGCCGTGTGGCCTGCTGATCCCGCCGTCGGGTGCGCTGATCGTCTATTCGCTGATTTCCGGCGGCACACCGGTAGACGTGCTGTTTGTTGCCGGCTATATCCCCGGCATGCTGATGGCGGGGTCGGTCATGCTGTGGCTGGCCATCATCGCGCGGCGTGGTGCGCTGCCCACCGAGGTGCGGCGTTACTCCCTGGCGGAGGCGGCACGCATCTTCTGGCGTGCACTGCCAGCCCTGGCCATGATCGCCATCATCATGGGCGGTATTGTGGGCGGCATCTTCACGGCCACGGAAGCTGCGGGTGTGGCTGCGCTCTACACCCTGGTGCTGGGCCTGGTGTACCGCAACCTCACATGGAAGACCTTGCTGGGCAGTGTTGTCCATGCGTCGGTGGGAACCGCCGTGGTGATGCTGATGGTGGGTGTGTCGATGACCATGTCCTGGCTGCTGGCCAGCACCGGCTCGGTGCAGATGTTGGGCAACGCGATCATCGGCGTATCGTCCAATCCCTATGTGCTGTTGTTGCTGCTCAACGTCCTGCTGCTGGTGCTGGGGACCTTCCTGGACATCACGCCGGGGCTGCTGATCTTCACGCCAATCTTCCTGCCGGTGGCCATGAAGCTGGGTATCTCGCCGGTGCACTTCGGCATCATCATGACCTTCAACCTGTGCATAGGCATCGCCACGCCGCCCGTGGGCAGCACGCTGTTTGTGGCCTCCCGCGTGTCCAATGTGCCGCTGGCCCAGCTGACCCGGCCACTGCTGCCCATGTTTGCTTTCATGATCGGCGCCTTGGCTTTGGTCACCTACATCCCCGCGCTGTCGCTGTGGTTGCCCCAAGTGCTGTTGGGCAAGACCGGTTGAGCTCGGTGGATCTCGGCTGACCTGTCCCTGCCTCGTTTCCTGCCTCGTTCCCAGCCGTCGTCCGACATCGCGCAATTCCGAGCATTCACCACCGCCGATGACGCCATCGCTTACGAAGCCCGGCTCGACCGCGTGCTCGGCGCGCTGGAGCGCTGCGCCATCCCCACCATCGCCGCCATCGCGGG
>JAYVXE010000027.1:0-2673 GCA_043785395.1 Burkholderiaceae bacterium
CTCTCACCCAAGAGGTGAACGTGATCGAAGCAGAAAAATCCAATATCCATGCGGCGCTCCAGAAGAAAACAAGCGGTCAACTGCGGTTTCTAGGTTGAATGGGCGCTGGTCACAGCGCTGCGGCTACGGCTTAGGTAAAAAACCCAGGAACCATGTTTTTCCATGCCAAATCAAACCTCACGCCATGGCTTATAGATAGCCATTTACGCATTTTTTGCAACATTTGATACTTGTTTTACCTTATCGCTTTACATTAAAGCGACAGCAGCTATTTAGACTTATTTTTATGCCGTCAAGCACGGCTTGCGCACTGGCGCGCCATGGTCTTGGCCTGGAATCTGCCCAACGCGGGGCTGCGCGCACCACACGCACCACACGCACCACACGCACCACGCGTACCCAGCAGCCCACACCGCTCACACCAAATGCAAGCACAGTGCGCTGAGCGACGCCGCAATCAGCTGCGGCAACGGCTCGGCTGGCGGCCACGCAGTGCCGGCGCGGTTCAGCCAAGCCGCTTGCATGCCGGCATTGCGGGCGCCAAGCACGTCGAGCGCCAAGTCGTCGCCAATGTGCAGCACCGCCGAGGCGGGCACACCTGCGGCCTGCGCGGCAGCGTGAAAAATCCGAGCATCGGGCTTGCCAACACCAAAACCGCGTGCGCTCACGGCGCCGTGAAAGTAGCGCGCCAGCCCCACCCGCCCAAGATCGGCATTGCCGTTGGACAGCGCCACCAGCGGCCAGCGCGCACTCAAAAAATCCAGCGCCGGGAGCGCGTCGGCAAACAACTCCACCCGCTGGCGCTCGGCAAAAAACACCTCGAACGCAGGCTCGGCCAGCGCCGGGGCATCACCGGCGCGCTCCAGCAAAAGGCGAATCGACTCGCGCCGCAGCGCGCTCAAGTCGTGCGCCAGCTCGGGGCGTTGGCGCTGCAAATCTTCGCGCACGGCGCGCATATTGGCGGGCACAGCACAGAGTGCTGCGGTGGCTGCGGCGTGAAGGCCCAACCAGTCTTGCAGCGCCGCCTCGGCGCGCACAATCGTCGGCCAAATCGGCCACAGTGTGTCGTCCAGATCGATCGTGATGGCACGGATGGCTGCGGTGTCTAGCATGCTGGGCTCCATCGAGGTGGGTGGGCTTGCACGGGCCGCAGGCATGGCCGTGGGGCATGGCGCTGGCGGCTGGCAATTTGCGGCTGGTGGCAAGCCGTGGGCAAAAAAAAAGATTCAGAGAGAATAGCGCATGTCTTTTCGTCCTGAACCCGTTTTCTCACACGGCCAGCCTGCGCGCAGCGCCGTGTTGTTGTGCAACCTGGGCACGCCCGAGGCGGCCACCGCACCGGCGCTGCGCCGCTATCTGGCCGAATTCCTGGCGGACCCGCGCGTGGTAGAGATACCGCGTCCGCTTTGGTGGCTGATTTTGCACGGCATCATCCTGCGCACCCGGCCCGCCAAATCGGCCGCCAAATACGCCAGCATCTGGACCGCGCAGGGCTCGCCGCTCAAGGTCTGGACGGCCCGGCAAACAGCACTGCTGCAAGAGCGCCTGGCCACCGACGTCTGCACCGTGCGCTACGCCATGCGCTATGGCCAGCCGTCGATTGCCAGCGAACTCGACAGCTTGCACGCTGAGGGCCATCGCCGCATCCTGATTTTGCCGCTCTACCCCCAGTACAGCGGCACCACCAGCGCCAGCGTGTTCGATGCTGTCTACCGCTGGGCGGCGCAGCAGCGCAACATCCCCGAGCTGCGCTTCGTCAACCGCTACCACGACAACGCAGGCTACATCCAGGCCCTGGCCCACAGCATCCGCCGCCATTGGCAGCAGCATGGCCGCCCCGACCAGTTGGTGATGAGCTTTCATGGCGTGCCCGAGCGCACCTTGCAGCTGGGCGACCCCTACCACTGCGAGTGCCACAAAACCGCGCGCCTGCTGGCCGCCGAGCTCGGCTTGCAGCCCAGCCAGTACCGGCTGACCTTCCAGTCCCGCTTTGGCCGGGCCGCCTGGCTGCAACCGTATACCGAGCCGACCGTCGTCGCCTTGGCGCAAAGCGGCACGGCGCGCGTTGACATGGTCTGCCCCGGCTTCACCAGCGACTGCCTAGAGACGCTGGAGGAGATCAACATGGAAGTGCGTGCCGCCTTCTTGCAAGCCGGTGGCAAAACCTTCCACTACATCGCCTGCCTGAACGACCAGCCCGACTGGATAACAGCCTTGGCCAGCATTGCCGCGCAAAACATGGCCGGCTGGACGCCGCAACCGCCGCCAGCCGACCTGCAAGCCGCACGCCAAGCCGCGCTGGCGCTGGGCGCCAAAGACTGAAGCCGCGCCTGCGCCCAAGCCTGCTGCGCAGACAATAGCGCCCTGCAAGCCCTTTTCTCCTATTTTTGGCAGCGCCCTGCCCGCCCCCCCATCTCCTGGAAACCCACACAAACCATGCTTGGATTTTTGCCCCCTATCGTCCGCGGCCTGATCGCCTCCGTGCTGCTGGCACTCAATACGCTGTGGTGGTGCAGCCTGCTGCTGGCGCTGGCGCTGCTCAAGCTGCTACTGCCTTTTGCGCCGCTGCGCCGACGCATTGACCCGCTGCTCAACGCCATTGCCAGTGCCTGGATCGCCTGCAACAGCGGCTGGATGTGGCTGACGCAGCGCACCCAGTGGGATGTGGCCGGC
>JAYVXE010000028.1:0-2671 GCA_043785395.1 Burkholderiaceae bacterium
CAAAGGGCACGGTGCGCGAGGCGCGGGGATTGACTTCGAGCACGTAGATGACGTCTTGCCCGTCTTTTTGCTGGATGGCAAACTGCACGTTCATCAAACCCACCACGTTCAGGCCGGCGGCCATCGCCACGCTTTGGCGCTTGAGCTCGGCAATGGTTTGGGCGCAGAGTGAGTACGGTGGCAGCGAGCAGGCCGAGTCGCCCGAATGCACGCCCGCTTGTTCGATGTGCTCCATCACGCCACCAATCAAAGTTCCGCCCTCGGCGTCGCGGATGCAGTCGACGTCGCACTCGACAGCGTCGTTCAAAAACCGGTCGAGCAGCACCGGCGAGTCGTGGCTGACCTTGACCGCTTCGCGCATATAGCGCTCCAAGTCGCGCTGTTCGTGGACGATCTCCATCGCCCTCCCCCCCAGCACATAGCTGGGCCGAACCACCAGGGGATAGCCCAGCGCAGCGGCCTTCTCTAAAGCCTCGGACTCGGTGCGGGCGGTGGCGTTGGGGGGCTGGCGCAGGCCGAGTTGGTGCAGCAATTTTTGAAAGCGCTCGCGGTCTTCGGCGGCATCGATCATGTCGGGGCTGGTGCCGATGATGGGCACGCCGTTGGCCTCCAGGTCGAGTGCCAGCTTCAGCGGCGTCTGGCCGCCGTACTGCACGATCACGCCCAGCGGCTTTTCTTTGTCGACAATCTCCAGCACGTCTTCCAGCGTCAGGGGCTCGAAGTAGAGGCGGTCGCTGGTGTCGTAGTCGGTAGAGACGGTCTCGGGGTTGCAGTTGACCATGATGGTCTCGTAGCCGTCTTCGCGCATGGCCAGCGCGGCATGGACACAGCAATAGTCGAACTCAATGCCCTGGCCAATGCGGTTCGGGCCACCACCAAGCACCATGATCTTTTGGCGCTGGGTTGGCTCGGCCTCGCACTCGCTGCCCTCGGCCTCGTAGGTCGAGTAGAGGTAGGCGGTATCGGTTGCAAACTCGGCCGCACAGGTGTCAACCCGCTTGTACACCGGGCGCACGCCGAGCGCATGGCGTTTTTCGCGGACTGCGGTGTCGGTGGTCTTGAGCTGGCGGGCCAGGCGTCGGTCGGAGAAGCCTTTTTGCTTGAGCTGGCGCAGCGTTGCTGCATCGATTTGATCGAGTGACTTGGTTTCCAGCTCCAATTCAATCTTGACGATTTGCTCAATCTGCACCAAGAACCAGCGGTCAATCTTGGTCAGCGCAAAGACTTCGTCGACGCTCAGACCCATCGCAAAAGCATCACCCACATACCAGATGCGCTCGGGGCCGGGCGCACCCAGCTCTTTTTCAAGTACCTCGCGGTCTTGGGTCTTCTCGTTCATGCCGTCAACGCCGACTTCGAGGCCGCGCAAGGCTTTTTGGAACGACTCTTGGAAAGTACGGCCCATGGCCATCACCTCGCCGACCGACTTCATCTGGGTCGTCAAGCGGCTGTCGGCGGTGGGGAATTTCTCAAACGCAAAACGCGGAATCTTGGTCACCACGTAATCAATGCTGGGCTCGAAGCTGGCCGGGGTTGCACCGCCCGTGATCTCATTGCGCAGTTCATCGAGCGTGTAGCCGATTGCCAGCTTGGCCGCAACTTTGGCGATAGGAAAACCCGTCGCCTTGGAGGCCAGGGCAGAGGAGCGCGAAACCCGTGGGTTCATCTCGATCACCACCATCCGGCCATCGAGCGGGTCGATCGCAAACTGCACGTTCGAGCCGCCGGTGTCGACGCCAATCTCGCGCAGCACGGCGATCGAGGCATTGCGCAAAATTTGGTATTCCTTGTCGGACAGGGTCTGCGCCGGTGCCACCGTGATCGAGTCACCGGTGTGCACGCCCATGGGGTCGAGGTTTTCGATCGAGCAGATGATGATGCAGTTGTCCGCGCGGTCGCGCACCACCTCCATCTCATACTCTTTCCAGCCCAGCAGCGACTCCTCGATCAGCAGCTCGCTGGTCGGCGAGGCCTCCAGGCCGCGCTTGCAAATGGTCTCGAACTCTTCCGGGTTGTACGCAATGCCGCCACCCGTGCCGCCCAGCGTAAAGCTGGGGCGAACCACGGTGGGGAAGCCCAGCGTTTTTTGCACCTCCCAGGCCTGCTCCAGGCTGTGCGCAATGCCTGAGCGGGCCGAGCCCAGGCCAATTTTGGTCATCGCGTCCTTGAACTTGAGCCGGTCCTCTGCCTTGTCAATCGCCTCGGGCGTGGCGCCGATCAGCTCTACATCGTATTTTTCGAGCACGCCGTTGCGCCACAAATCAAGCGCGCAATTGAGCGCAGTTTGCCCGCCCATGGTCGGCAAAATGGCAAAGCCGCCGGGATTCAGCGCCCGCTCTTTGGCAATGATTTTCTCCACCGTTTGCCACGTGATGGGCTCGATGTAGGTGACGTCGGCGGTTGCCGGGTCGGTCATGATGGTGGCCGGATTGCTGTTGATCAAAATGACCTTATAGCCCTCCTCGCGCAGCGCCTTGCAGGCCTGCACGCCCGAGTAATCAAACTCACAGGCCTGGCCAATGATGATCGGGCCAGCACCGATGATGAGGACGGATTGGATGTCTAAACGTTTAGGCATTTTTATGATTCTCGATCAGCGCAATAAAGTGGTCAAACAAATACCCAATATCGTGCGGGCCAGGCGAAGCTTCGGGGTGTCCCTGGAAGCTGA
>JAYVXE010000029.1:0-2661 GCA_043785395.1 Burkholderiaceae bacterium
CGGCCAACGAACGCATGGACTGGCTGGTGGAGAAGGCCACCGAACTCGGCGTGGCCAGCATCCAGCCACTGAGCACCGCGCACAGCGTGCTGCGCCTCAAAGGCGAGCGCGCGGATAAGAAAATCGCACATTGGCAAAGCATTGCCATCGCCGCCTGCGAGCAATGCGGGCGCAACCAAACACCGCTGGTGCTGCCGGTGCTGGACTTTGCCGGCTGGCAGCGCCAACAGGCCGCCGCCGACCAGGCGCACCCAACGCCGCGCCTGCTGCTGTCGCTGCGCCCCGGCACACAGACCCTGGCCAGCGCGCTGGGCGCTGGCGCCGCGCCCCAAGCCGTCAGCTTCCTCAGTGGCCCCGAGGGCGGACTGGCGGCCGCAGAAGAAGACGCGGCCCTGGCGCTGGGCTTTGTGCCCGTCACCCTGGGGCCGCGCACGCTGCGCGCCGAGACCGCTGCGCTGGCCGCCTTGGCCGCACTGGCCGCCTTGGCCCCACGCTAACTGTCATGCACTGGCCAAGCACCCGAGCGATGAAACCGCGCCGCGAGACGAGCGCGCCGCCCCCAGTGCACCGATTGCGCAATACGCCGTTAGTACAAGCAGGACTTGTACAAAATTGTCCCGGCGCGGAAAAATAACGGCGCCAACGGCGTTGCCGCAGCATCCACACACCTTATCCCGCGCACGAAAGGATCCGCATGAACGGCTACCGCAAGGCGATGCAGCAATACGCAGTGTTCCAGGGCCGCGCACGGCGCAGCGAATACTGGCTTTTTTACCTGGTCTACTTGGGCATCACGCTGCTGTTCGGCGTGATCGAGGGCGTGCTCAGCATCACCGGCAGCCTGACCACCCTGGTCGCCTTGGTCCACCTGCTGCCCGCACTCGGCGTGAGCGTGCGCCGCCTGCACGACCACGGGCGCAGCGGCTGGTGGCTGCTGGTGGCCCTACTGCCCGTGCTGGGCTGGTTGCTGCTGCTGTACTTCATGCTGCAACGGGGCGACGCCCAGGCCAACCGGTTTGGCCCAAGCCCGGACTGAGGGCCAGCGCAGCGGCCCCAACCATCTTGTTGACAACCAGGAGCACGCCATGCATTGGTATCCAGAAATCATGCTGCGCAAATACGCAGGCTTCAGCGGCCGCGCGCGCCGCTTGGAATATTGGATGTTTTTCTTGGTCTATGCCCTGCTCAGCGCCGGCATCACGGGCGCCGTGCTCGGGCTCGACTGGCTGGTGCACGTGCTCACGCGTGGTCGCTGGGAAGAGTCCCTCACGCTCGAAGCCAACCTGGCGCTCGGCCTGCTGGCGCTGGTGCACTTGCTGCCCAGCGCAGCGCTGACCGTGCGCCGTCTGCACGACACCAACCGCAGCGGTTGGTGGGCGCTGCTGGCGCTGTTGCCGGTGGTCGGTGCGCTGGGGTTGCTGTACTTTGCGCTGCTGCCAGGCGACGCCCAAACCAACGACCACGGCCCGAGCCCAAAGTCAGCGACTAAAAAACGCTAGGAGCCCGTTGGGCTTAGCCGATCCGACTTAGGCCGGACTTAGGTGTCGAAGCGAATCCCGACCGGCTGCTTGCCACACATTGGGGCCTACGCTGCGTCCGCAGCGGCTTTCATCTTGCGTTGAAAAAACCAGTAAAACCAAGCCGCCATCAGCAACATAAAAACAATCACGGCCAGGCTCAGCAAGCCCGACGGTGTCGAAAAAAGATCTGCCCACAGCTTCATCACGTCTCCTTGAAAGTACCTCCATCCGCAGCGGCATGCCGTTGCCCAGACGGTCGCAGCAGGCCGACCGGTCATGGCATCGTAGCGCGGCAAAACGCCGTCCCGCTGATCTAGATCAAGGCCTGCGTAGACGGCGCCCAATTGCCTTCAGTCTGGCTGCGCGCGGGGCGTAGTTTCGACGGCTGGGGCTGCTGGAACGGCTGGAACTGGTGGAGCAAGCGTCATCTCGCGTGCCTCGGCGCGCTCGGAGAACACCCGGTAACGGTCAATCAGGGCGAAGAAACGGTCGTAGAACTTGGCGTCCGTGATGGTTTCACTGGCGACCTTGACCAGGGCCTCGTCACTGGCCGAGAACGGCAGCGAGAGCGAGCCCAAAATACCGACGCCGACCGAGGCCGAGTTGTTGCTCTTCTTCAGGCTGTAGCGGTCTTGCAATGCGCTGGCAAAAGCGATGCTATGGAGCGCGTTTTGACCTTCCCGCGCACAGACCACGCGAAACTCAAACTCCACATGCACTTCCGGCTCGGGCTGAAAGCTCTTGCGCCCGGTCACCAACTCGCTGCTGGCGCCGGTGAGCAAATAGCCCTGGCTCAACAACGCACGCCGCGCCGCCTCACAGGTCTGCGCCGTGCTGCCCGCGTAGCTGCGGGTATGGGTGGTCGTGGAGTCGAACTCTTCGGGCTCGTAAGCAAAGCGCGCAGGCGCTGTGGCGCCACAGGCGGTCAAGCCGCCGGCCAGCGTAAGCCAGCCGACAGCCGACCACAACGGGGCAATAAAAAATTTAGGCATCAAATTCTCATTTTTGCGCCCCATCCCAGTCGGCCAGCAAAGTGGCTCCCAAGGGGCGGCCTGGTTCCAAAGCTCAAAATTCCCAGGCCCGCACGCACCGACTCAAGGGTACAGGCCACGCTCCTGGCGCGCCGTCAAAATCCGCTCGC